>JBNMLR010000007.1:0-20232 GCA_050874945.1 Butyribacter sp.
ATGCGGAAGAAGGGACTTGAACCCTCACGTCGTTGCCAACACTAGATCCTTAGTCTAGCCTGTCTGCCAATTCCAGCACTTCCGCATTTAATTCTCAACAAACTTTACAATCGTTTGTCACGAACAAGATATATACTACCAGCTTTTTTTACATTTGTCAACACTTTTTTTATTTTTTATTATTATTTTTTATTTTAAATCTTAACTAATAAAATTATTCCTCTCTGTCACCTCTATATACTTGTTTTTCTATACATTACAATGTTATAATACTTACAAATATCATTATATTGAAAAAGAGGGGAGAGGGTAATAATGAAAACGAAGAAACTATTTACAGCTAATTTACTTCCCGGTATGGTTGTTGCCGAATCTGTTTATACTTTTAACGGTCAGCTTATCATCCAGGAAAACACTGAACTTACACAGGATATAATCAGCAAATTAAAATATTATGCCATTAAAACAGTACATATACTTGTTAATGACTCTACAGAAAAAGCTGAAAATAATAATGTCAACGCTGATGACGACATAAAACCAACTTACTTTGAACGAGTGGAGCAGTCAGAGGATTTCAAAAAATTTCAATCACAATTTGATTCATGCCTTTCAGGATTTAAAAAGACACTAAACGATATGATAGTAAAAAGCAGTGACGGTCTTGTCGATGAAATGATTTCAGAAATCGAAAGCATACTTGAAAAATCCAGAAATCCGCTTCATCTTCTTGAAATGATGCAGTGTATGCGTGGATATGACGACCTTACATATGCTCACTCTATGAATGTTGCACTCATCAGTAATGTTATTGGCACATGGATGAATTTAAGTCACGATGACCTCGAAACGCTTATGATAGCAGGAATGTTGCATGACATAGGCAAATTGCGTATTCCACCGGAAATCATTCAAAAGCCGTCAAAACTCACTGATGAAGAATATGCCATCATCAAAAAGCATCCTGAATACGGTTATGAAATCCTTTCAACAAAAAATTTAAACCCTAAGATAAAACTCGCCGCACTTCAGCATCACGAAAGATACGACGGCAAAGGCTATCCAAATGGTTTAAAAGGAAATGAAATCGATTTATTTTCAGGTATTGTTGCCATTGCAGATGTTTATGATGCAATGACAGCCGACAGAGTATATAGAAAAGGAATATGTCCTTTCCCTGTCCTCGAACATATGGAACTACAAAAAGAACTCTACGAACCGGGGGCATTATATAAATTCATCGAGAGAACTGTTGAAGCCTACATCAATACAGAAGTAAAATTGTCAAACGGAGATGTTGGTCGTGTTGTATTGTTAAACAAAAACTTTCTTTCAAGACCTATTGTTATATCAGACACGAAAACATACGACCTTTCAAAAGATTTTCATCTGCATATTGATGCATTGCTTTAAAAGCATAAAATTTCTAAAACATATGCAATCAGGCAGATATTCATGATACGCTCTGCTGCCTGCTCATAACACTATCAGCAAAACTTCGACAGTGTAAAAAAACACCATAGGATACAAGATTTAAATGCTGTTCACATTCCGTTTTAAACGCCGCTAAGTTTCAGCTCTAAATCTTAAATTCTATGGTGTTTTTATTTTACAACTTCGGTAAATATATGAACATGAGATATGCCCATCTTATTATCATACCCGTAATGATGATAACTATCTGAAGTATAACATCAAACCACTTTTTCTTTACTTTCTGCTCTCCTGTTTTTGCATCTTCCTCTATGAGGTCGATTTTTGGCGAACACCTTTTTATCATCCAGATGTAAAATCCCAAAACAACAAAATATCCTAAAAACATCACTGCACCTAAAAGCTGTGACAAACCGTCACCTTTTGGACTATACGCAGCCGCACTCCCCGATGCATTTGTAAGTTTCGTAAAAGCAGAATAAAGATAATCAAGAGAAATATATCCCAATACCAGACTGATAATAGAAAAAATCAATCTTCTCCACCATTTCATCATGCGATAATTCCTCCTGTTTAATACTTTTGCCATGCAAACAAACTTGCTTTGCTATACAAACCTGCTTTGTTTTGCATACTTATTTTGTTTTGCAAGCCTTATGTACTATGCACATCATTATGCATACTCATCAAAATTCATTCCTGATAATATCATGCTGTCTCTTTCCATCTTTGAAATCTCATATGGATTGTTTGTATTGTTATATGAGACATTCTGTGCATCTGCATATTTTGCCTTGACTTCATCCTCTTCCTTTGTATCATATGTCTCACTTGTCCTGTCATTGCCATAAACAACGGCATATTTTGCTTTGTCCTGTTCACCGTCAACAGGCTGTGTGCTTTTAACCTTTGTTACCGGAGTAACGGGATTGTTTTGTATCTGGTTAAAATGTGAATTTCCATATGTATAAATACTGCTTATATTGTTCATTCCATTGATACCGCTTATCTGCATAAAAATCCCTCCTAGTCAAATTTATCTATATCTTATGCGAAACTATCATAATATTCCTATATAGTCAATTATACTCCCCTTTTTTCTTCAATGCAAGATGGTTTGTTCTGTATATCCATCTCAAACGGTTTTAAGATAATCTGTTCTTTCCCGATAACAACTTTCTGCTCTTTCTCGGTGTTGTTAAATATAAAACGCCACTTTTTATCACCATAACGATATGTAACTTCCACACCTTTTGGAAGTCCGTCTATTATGTCAAGCTGCTGCCTTTTTGCAATCTCCCCTGCAAATCTTATACTTGCATCACGATTTAATACCGTTCCAAAATAATAGACTTCACCGTCACCATATTTGTTTCTTGTGACAGCCGCAAAACCTTTATAAAACTGCTCATCATATCTTGCAAGCACTTCCACATTCTCGTTTTCTTCTATTATATCGCACCATCGTTTTCCTATGGCTTTCACTTTTTCTATTTTTTTATTTGAATTTATGTCTGTTTCACTCTCACACTTTAATGTATAGTCTGATTTCTCAGCAAATTCGTCCGACAATCTTAGTTTAACCTCCATGCCGTCAGGCAATGCTTCATATTCAGCCACTTTTATGCCCGTGAGTTCAGAATATATCGTCGGTAACTGCTCCATAATACACTTGTTATTATAATCCCTCTCGCCCGAACGATTTGTCAATATAACGGTTGCTCCTTTATTTGCTGCTCTTTCAAGTTCTTTTAATGTCTCATCACTCTCAACGAGCATTGTCGGTGCGACCACAATCTTATACCCGTCAAGTTTCTGCGTCTGATTTATAATGTCAACTCCAAGACCAAGACAGGTAAACGCATCATGCCACTGTTTTAACTGCTCAAGATAATACATTCCCTCCGCCTGATGCTGGTTTTTAAAGGCATACTCATTATCCGACGAATATAGTATCGCAGCCTCATTTCTGCATACCGTTCCCGCAAGATTTTGAATTTTTTTAACTTCATCACAAAGTTCACAAAATTCTTTATATCTTCTGCCCGGCACATTGCTGTGGTCTATTATCCCATGCCAGTACATTTCTGCACCCGACACTGCCGTGCGCCATCTGAAATGCACAACCGCATCCGCACCATGCGCAATCGCCTGAAGCGAATACCCCTTTAACATTCCGGGTCTTGTCGTAAGCGACATAGGCATCCAGCTTCCAACACTTCCGCTTAACTGCTCCATAATCCAGAAGTTTTTATTTTTTATGCCACGCATAAGGTCGAGATGAAATGCGTGTGAATACAATGTCTCATCATCTTTTGGCAGATTTGTAAGCGGATAATTGTCATAAGATACAATATCAAGATTTTCAAACATATCATAAAAATCAGGCATATTCTCACATAGCCAGTTATTTGTCGTAATAAATTTGTCAGGTGAGATTTCTCTTATAATATCAGCCTGAAACTTAACATAATCGCAAGTGCTGTCAGATGCATATCTGTTAAAATCAAGATTAAGTGATGGGTTAAGCCACTTTCCGTTTTCATTCATCGGAGGCATAACCTGTGAAAAGTCACTGTACTCACCACTCCACACATTATTTCCATATGCTTTATTTACCGCCTGCACCGTACCGTACTTTCTCTTAACCCATTCCCTGAAACTGTTTTTGCAAACATCACAGTAGCAGTGATTTGCTTCAAGCTCATTGTCAATCTGATAACCTATAACATACTTATCATCCTTATATCTCTCAGCCATATGCCTGATTATCTTCTCTGAAAGCTGCCTGTAAACAGGACTGTTCAAACACCTGTGCCCCCTTATGCCAATGGAAATCCTATTCCCATTTTTATCAGCCTGAATAATCTCCGGGTACTTTTCAAAAAGCCACTGCGGAGGTGTGTTAGTAGGCGTACACAAAACAACATATATATCCCTGTCCGCAAAAAGATTAACCGCCCTGTCAATCCACTCAAAATCAAAACTGCCCTCACACGGTTCAAGCCTGCTCCATGCAAACTCAGCCATACGGACAATCTTAACACCCGCCTCACGCATCATATCCGCATCCTTAACCCAAAGCGACTCATCCCAATGCTCAGGATAATAATCCACACCGATATTTATTCCATTTGGTAAATTAACCTTACTGTCAGTCATATTTCTCTCTCTTTCTTAATTTCAAGTAATTGGTCACGCAGCTTCGCCGCCAGCTCAAAGTTAAGTTCTGCTGCCGCCGTGTGCATCTGCTTCTTAATCTTCGCAACAAGCTTGTCAATCTCTTTCTCGCTCATCGACTCTATATCCTTAGTTATATCCTCACTGCTCGTCTCAACTTTCTTTGATATACTAATAAGGTCTCTTACTGCTTTCTTTATCGTCTGCGGTGTAATGCCGTGTTCCTCATTATACTCTGCCTGTATCTTTCTTCTTCGATTTGTCTCATCTATCGCATTTCTCATCGATTCTGTTATCACATCGGCATACATTATAACACGCCCGTCGGCATTTCTCGCCGCCCTGCCTATAGTCTGGATAAGTGAAATCTCTGAACGCAGAAATCCCTCTTTATCGGCATCAAGTATTGCTACAAGCTCTATCTCAGGTATGTCAAGTCCCTCACGCAGAAGATTTATTCCGACAAGCACATCAAATACATCCATTCGCATATCCCTTATTATCTCTGAACGCTCAAGCGTATCTATATCAGAGTGAAGATACCTCACCCTTATGCCTATCTCTTTCAGATAATTTGTCAGATCCTCTGCCATCTTTTTAGTAAGTGTGTTTATCATAACTTTATTTCCGGCATCGAGTGTCTTTCTTATCTCACCCACCAGGTCATCAATCTGACCTTTGACCGGTTTTACGGTAATCTCAGGGTCAAGAAGTCCTGTCGGTCTTATTATCTGCTCAACTCTCGCAAGCTCATGCTCTTTCTCATACACATTAGGTGTCGCTGATACAAAGAGCATCTGGTTTATGTGGCTTTCAAACTCATCAAAATTAAGAGGTCTGTTGTCAAGTGCTGACGGCAGTCTGAAACCATACTCGACAAGCGTGTTTTTTCTTGAACGGTCACCCGCATACATTCCTCTTATCTGAGGTATTGTGATATGCGACTCGTCAACCATTATAATAAAATCATCCGGGAAATAATCAAGCAGCGTATGTGGCGGCTGTCCCGGTTTAAGTCCAGACAAATGTCTTGAATAATTTTCTATTCCTGAACAGAAACCTGTCTCACGCAGCATTTCTATGTCAAAGTTTGTCCTCTCTGAAATCCTCTGGGCTTCAAGGAGTTTGTCCTGACTCTGAAATTCTTTCACTCTGTATTCAAGCTCATTTTCTATCCCGATAATGGCTCTGTTCATGTTTTCACGGTCTACTACATAGTGAGATGCCGGAAACACTACCATATGCTCAAGTTCCGCCTTTATCTCTCCCGTAAGCACATCTATCTCCGTGATGCGGTCAACCTCATCGCCGAAAAATTCTACTCTTATCGCACGGTCTGACTCCGAAACAGGGAATATTTCTAAAACATCACCACGCACCCTGAAAGTACCACGCTTAAAATCCATATCATTGCGGGCATATTGTATTTCAACAAGTTTTTTAATAACCTCATCCCTGTCTTTCATCATCCCCGGTCTGAGCGAAACAGTCATGTTCTGATAATCAATCGGACTTCCAAGACCATATATACAGGATACACTTGCAACGATGATAACATCTCTCCTCTCCGTGAGAGCCGCCGTAGCTGAATGTCTTAATTTATCAATCTCATCATTTATTGATGAATCTTTTTCTATATAAGTGTCTGATGACGGAACATATGCCTCAGGCTGATAATAATCATAATAAGATACAAAATATTCAACCGCATTTTCAGGAAAAAACTCTTTAAACTCACCGTAAAGCTGTGCCGCAAGAGTCTTGTTGTGTGCGATTATAAGTGTAGGCCTGTTCAGTTTCTCTATAATGTTTGCCATAGTAAATGTTTTTCCCGAACCCGTAACACCAAGCAAAGTCTGAAACTGGTCGCCCTCCTCAAAACCTTTTACAAGTTCCTCGATAGCCTGCGGCTGGTCACCGGTTGGCTTGTATTCCGAATGTAATTTGAATTTTTGTTGTGAATTTTGCACAAAAGCACCTCCTGAAATTTTATAGACCATCATTCTGAATAATTGCAAAATAGGGAATAAATCCCACCACTCACGGTTGATTTATCCCCTATGTATATCTCACGGTACCAGTCAATAAATAATTGACTTTTCGTGATATAAGTATAGCATATCACTATACATAATCTCAAGTCCCTTTACTCCTGTATAAGAGTAAATACGCTTATAAGTTCTTTTAATTTTTCAGCCTGTGCCGCAAGTTCTTCACTGCTTGCAGAACTTTCTTCTGCCATTGCCGTGTTCTCCTGTATAACGGCTGCTATCTGGTTTGCTGCATCAGAAATCTGTGAAAGTGCCTGTGACTGCTTGTCTGATGCTTCTGTTATCTCACCGATATTTTTAACAAGGTCATTTGTCTTTTTAACAGAAGCGAGAAGTTTCTCTGCTGTCTCATCGACAACTTTCTTTCCGTCTTCAACAGCCTGCATTGCTTTTACTATAAGATCACTTGAATTCTTTGCTGCATCTGCACTCTGTGCCGCAAGTACGCCAACCTGTGTAGCGACAACAGCAAATCCTTTTCCACTCTCGCCTGCTCTTGCAGCTTCGATAGATGCGTTAAGTGCAAGAAGATTTGTCTGCTCTGCTATGTCATCTATCGTACTGATAATAGAACTTATCTGTGCAGAATTTTCATTTATCACTTCCATAGCATCTACAACCTGCTGCATCTGCTCATTACTGCTTATGATGTCCTCGCCTACGACTTTTGCCATATCATTTGCAATATTGGCATTTTCGGCATTTTTCTCAACCTGTTCTGAAACATTTACTATAGTGCTCTGTAATTCATCAACCGAACTTGCCTGATCCATTGCTCCGTCAGTAAGAGACTGTGCACCCTCTGAAATCTGTGCAGCATTTGATGCAACAAGCTCTGATACTGAATTTATTTCATTTAATGTGTGTGACAAATCCTGTATAACTTTTACCAGTGCAACTTCTATATGCTTAAAATCACCGATGTGGTCTACCTCAGGTGCAATATTAAAGTTTCCTGTTGCCATCTCATTAAGACCTCTCGTAAGATCTTTTATTATGCTGCTAAGTGTAGCCGCCATCTTAGAGAATGTATCAGCAAGTTCGCCTATCTCATCCGTATGCTGTGCTTCAAGCGATACTGAAAAATCACCCTGCGAAAGTTTGTCGGCAACCTCAACAACACCACCGATAGGTCTGATATATTTATGAACAAGTCGGCTTGTTATAACATCTATCAGTGCTATCGTTATAACTGATAAAATCAGCATAAATACGACCAATCCAACTGTGTTTTTATTTAAGTCCGTCTTTTTCAGAGCACTCGCTGCCCACCATGTCTGATTTGCAGCCTGGATAGGTGCATAAAATCTCTCAATACGGCTGCCGTCATCTTTCTTTGTACTTACTGAAAAACTCTTTCCTGTCTTTATTCCAGCCTCAATCTTTTTGTAATCACTTGAAGATATAAGTTCGCTAAGTTTCTGTCCTACATACTCATTAGACTCGCTGTCATATACCATCGTACCGTTTGCATTGTAAACATCTACATACATACTCTTATATTTTGAATCAGATGAGTTAAGTTTACTGAATGTCTCAATATTTATATCGACTACTATTATTCCCCTAGTCTTTCCGTTATAAACAATAGGGAAAGATGCACTTATCATCTTTATTCCCTGATCCTCATACGGCTCAGTAAAATAATCCTGCTGGCTTTCGGCAGCATTTTTATAATACTCGTTCTTACTGTAATCACTGTATTTTCCGTAACTCTGTACTTTGCCCTCTTTGGCATCGTCCGTGCTTACATAAAGTGTATAATCCTTTATACCCGGGTCAAACGCATCCTGCTCGAAAAATGCTCCAACACCTGCAATTTCTTCATTGTTTTTAGCTGTTGAAGTCGCAAGGTTTATGATAAAGTTTTCAATCTCTTTATTCATACTCTGAAGCTGCACATTATATACGGCACTTTTTTCTGTTGTTCCGTCATATCCCGTTTTTTCGTATTCTGCATATTTGTTCTGCATATACTCCTGAAGAATAGTCGCTGTATTCGACGCATTTGTCATAATGCTCTGCACCATCTCTCCATTCTCTTTTGCAATGTTTGTAAATTCTCCATTAATGCTGCTGCTAAGAGAACGCCCTGCAAAGATTGCACTGATAACAACCATGACAAAAAGACACACTCCAAGCATTGCTCCTACGGCTACTGAGATTTTATAGGCAAGTTTTCTATTTCTAAACTTCTCAACTGCCGCACTTGCTTTTTCATTTTTCTTTGTACCCATATAATCTTCCTCTCTTTGTAAACTGCAATGTAATTTTTGACATTCTAAAATAAACATTACTGTAATTATATCACTCACAAAAAAAGGTAACAATATATCCGGCAATCCATAATCATTTAAAAACGGACTTTTTTCGCCAAATTATAATTTTAATGCCATAAAAAATGATTTTCAAATGCAAACAACAAAAAAATCCGGATATAAATACCCGGATTTTCAAGTGTATATCTGCAATCCTCCCCGCTAATTGCCTGATAATGTTAAAATGGCGATTTTTATAATAATTTATTGTGCAAAATAATCAAGTGCGGCATTTATCTGATTATCAACTTTATAACCACTCTCTTTTAAAGTAGTCATTTTTCCGTTGTTTTTAACCTTTATATCAGGCTCAAAACCTGTTCCGTGGATATTTATGCCCTTAGGAGTATAATATTTTGATGTTGTGAATTTAAGTCCCGTTCCATCAGCAAATGCAAATGAAGATTGTACTATACCCTTTCCGAAAGTCTTTGTGCCAAGAAGTTTCGCTTTTCCGTAATCCCTGAGTGCACCGCAAAAAACTTCAGATGCACTTGCAGAATTGCCATTTACAAGAATAACTATCGGAACCTTAATTTCTTTATCATCTTTTGTATAATATTCCTCAGCTACCCCGTTCTTATCTTTTGTATATACCACAAGTTTTTTAGGAAGTATCCGATCGAGCATATCAAGTGCGGTATCCAAAAGTCCGCCGCCATTGTCCCTGAGGTCTATGATAAGTCCTTTTTCATTTTTCTTTTCAAGATTATCGACAGCGTTCTTAAACTGCTTCTTGGTGACTGTCTCAAAAGCACTCACCGAAATATATCCGATATTATTATCAAGCATTTTGTATGAAACAGTGTTGTCATGTATCACTTCTCTTTTAATATTAAAGGTAACAGGCTTTTTACTTCCACTTCTCAACACTGAAATGCTGACCTTTGTTCCCTCTTTTCCTTTAATTTTTGAGACAACATACGAACTGTCCTTTCCCTGTATGTCCTCTCCATTAACTTCTATTATAATATCTCCTTTTTTTAGTCCTGCTTTTTCTGCCGGTCCGCCTTTGACAACGCCTGCTATTTTTAATTTCCTGTCTTGTTTACTCTGGGTCATATATGCCCCTATGCCGCAAAATTCCCCGTTTGTCTTTTCAGAAATTTCTTTATATTCCGCTTTTGTATAATACTCCGCATATTTATCATCAAGTCCGCTCACAATGGACTTATAAATTAAATCTGCCGCCTTGTCATAATCTATATCATTAAGATAATATTTGTTTATATATGATGCCAGCGTCTCAGCCTTGTTTTTTATCGCTACCGCCTCTTTAGACATTCCTTTCTCATCCCATTTCAGACCTGCCGCCACATCGATTTTTCCTGCATACTGAGCGATAGTCAGCACGCTCAGCAGAACTAATATGCAGCCTGCCGCCCCCATAATAACTCCGCGTAAAAAATCAAAATTAATACTTTTTTCTCTATCCATATTCATGTCTGTTTCTCTCCTGTCAGTTTATATCTACATTAGATACTTGCGAAACTACTTATAAGTTGTGTTAATTGCACACTTATAACAAATAATAACGCAGGCACGCTTTCGCTACCTGTCACTCGTAACAGTACTAAGCCAGCAAAATACGCCGGCTAAGTGCTGACGGTGACAGAGTGCACTGCTAACATTATTTGTTATAGGTGCACAATTTAATTACAGATTATGATAGTTTCGCAATCATCTAAATATTTATATGATGATAACACAAATTAAAGAACTTTCATACCTTTCATTCATGCACATTTGTAGGTATTTGCGAAGCTATCATAACATACGATTAAATTGCGCAGCATAGCTAAATAATAACAAAACCCCCGAAATACACCAAATCCGAGAGTCAAATCTCTGATTTTGGTACAATCCGGGGGAGATATTATCTTCAATGTTTAAAACTCAAATGTCTCCATATATTTCATGTACTTGACAACCATCAATGCTATCTTAAATGTAATCGCATCATCAAATACCCTGAGGTCAAGTCCCGTACTCTTTTCAAGTTTGTCTAATCTATATACAAGAGTATTTCTGTGAATGTAAAGCTGCCTTGATGTTTCTGAAACATTAAGACTGTTTTCAAAGAATTTATTTATCGTTGCAATAGTCTCCTCGTCAAAATCGTCCGGAGTATTTTCTCCAAAAATCTCGCCGATAAACATCTTGCACAATGGCATCGGAAGCTGATATATAAGTCTTCCTATACCTAAACTGCTATATGCAATGACATTCTGGTCACTGTAGAATATCTTTCCTACATCAAGTGCCATTTTTGCTTCTTTATATGAACGCGAAACATCTTTTATCTCATTTACTATAGTACCAAATGATACATGAACGCTTATCATCGCTTCTGTATTGAGCATATCGAGAAGAACATTTGCCGTCTTTTCCATATCCTCATAACCCTCATTTTCCTCAAGTTCTTTGACAAGAATAATATTTTTTTCATCTACCTGAGTAATAAAGTCTCTTGACTTTCCTGCAAACAGTCCCTTAACTGTCTCTAAAGCATTTGAATCTTTTTCGTCCTTAGTCTCGATAAGAAATACAACTCTGTTTACGCTTGTCTCTATATGAAGCTTCTTCGCACGATTGTAAATATCTACGAGAAGAAGATTGTCGAGCAAAAGATTTTTAATAAAGTTGTCCTTGTCATAACGCTCTTTATATGCAACAAGAAGATTTTGAATCTGAAAAGCCGCAAGCTTTCCTACCATATAAACATCATCACTGTCACCCTTTGCAAGAATGACATACTCTAACTGATGATCGTCAAAAACCTTAAAAAACTGATACCCTTGAAGCACCTGACTGTCTGCCGGAGATTCAACGAATGCCATAACAGCGTCCTCGTATTCCTCAACATTGTTTATAGTTGTAGCAAGTGCCTTTCCCTCTGTGTCCATAACACATATATCAATTCTGGTAATATTTTTAAGTCCGTCTATAGTTGTCTGTAAAACCTGATTAGATATCATAAATTCCCTCCAACATCTGCTGATTATCTATTTTAATTTTAATATATTTTTTCACTCCATTATTTTACTATACCATCAATTTGCACAAAAGTAAATACTTTATAAACAATATATCCATATTTCACATATCATTTCATATAAAAATTGTGCATTTTAACAAAAACAAATTTATTTTTACAATATAATACTCTATAACACGCAAATCTGTATTACAAAGTAAAAAAAGGGCAAAACCAGCGTTTTCCACTGGCATCACACTAAATTATGAGCATTTTCCTATACATCAAAAAGTGCCGCTATACTCAAAGTATAGCGACACTTTTATATCATATATGTTTTTCACATAAATTACATTATTTTAAATTTAATTCAAAACATCTGCTACAGACTAGTTTGTGATAACTTTCTCTGTCTCTTTGTCGAATACATGAATCTTGCTTGTGTCAAGCGCGATCTTAATTGTATCTCCAGGACGGGCTGTTGTACGAGGATTTACACGAACTGTAATGTCAAATCCTTCAACTGTGAAGTATAAGAATACTTCAGCACCAAGCATTTCGTAAACTTTTACAGTAGCTTCAAGAACATTGTCTGTACCATTGTTTACATAGATTTCCTCATCCTTGATATCCTCAGGACGAATACCCATGATAACTTCTTTGTCGATATATCCGCCTTCAACAAGTTTTTCTGCTTTTCCTTCTGGAAGTTTAACTGAGTATGTACCAAACTCAAGTTTAACATCTGAACCGTCTTTAACTGCTTTACAGTTGATGAAGTTCATCTGAGGTGATCCGATAAATCCTGCTACGAATACATTGCAAGGTTTTGTATAAAGATCGATAGGTGAAGCAACCTGCTGCATAACACCATCTTTCATAACTACGATACGAGTACCAAGTGTAAGAGCCTCTGTCTGGTCATGTGTAACGTAGATAATTGTAGCTTCAAGTCTCTGGTGAATCTTAGAAATCTCGATACGCATCTGAACACGAAGTTTTGCATCAAGGTTTGATAAAGGCTCATCCATAAGGAATACCTTAGGATTACGAACGATTGCACGACCCATGGCAACACGCTGTCTCTGACCACCTGATAAAGCCTTTGGCTTACGGTCTAAAAGATGCTCAATGTCAAGAATCTTAGCTGCTTCATGAACGAGTTTGTCAATCTTCTCCTTTGGAGTCTTTCTAAGTTTAAGACCAAATGCCATGTTATCATAAACTGACATATGAGGATAAAGAGCGTAGTTCTGGAATACCATCGCTATATCTCTGTCCTTTGGCTCAACATCGTTTACAAGAGTATTTCCGATCCATAACTCACCTGAAGAAATTTCCTCAAGACCTGCGATCATACGAAGTGTTGTAGATTTTCCACAACCTGAAGGTCCTACGAAGATGATGAACTCTTTGTCTGCAATGTCAAGGTTGAAGTTTTTAACTGCCTGGAATCCGTTTGGATATGTTTTACAAATGTTTTTTAAAGATAAACTAGCCATTATATGTGTCCTCCTAAATTTTACAACTCATTTTACTATGCTGCACCGTCACTATGTAACAATACCGCCTGTGATTCTCTACCATACAGCCTAAGCTGTCTGTTACAGCTAAGCTATAATGTGCTTTTCGTGACTCACATTTAACATGATTTAATAATACACTATATTGAAATATTTTACCATAGGACAAATAGCCAAATAAATTTTGCACTTTTTGTGCAAAGAGTATATATTATTGCGTTTTTTCCGTTTTATCATGAAATGTCACAATAAATGCTCTTTAAAACTGTTTGTTTTTACCAAAAGACTATATCATTTTAGTAAATATGCTCAAATCATTGCTCATTTTTCGTGTTATATCTGTCAATTCTTTTACTAAAGAACTTTGCTTTCATAAATTTCTGCGGAATTCTCTCTATGGCAAACTTTTCGTAGAGTTTTGTAAGACCTATCTTTTCAATCCATGCCGGCACTTTTTTCTCCTCCGCCATGATTATCCCTGCAACTCCTCCGATGGCAATACATATTTTTGCATTAAGCAGTTTTACGTGCTCCATTATCCATTTTTCCTGAATCTCACTTTCAAGGTCAACAAGAAGTATATCCGGTATGCAACTGTTTATCTCATTTACTATTGCTGCATCTTCCACATCCTCAGAATAGACGCAGTCTCCTGCCACTTTCAGCTCTGGCTGGTTTTTCTTACAATAATTTCTAAGATTTTCGACAGCTTCTTCGCTGTCTGCGACTATGTAGATAACTCTGTCCTGTTTCCAGAGATTTTCAAGCATCACACCAAAACTTTTGCAGCTTACCACCATTCCTCCTGCTTCAAGCATATCAACCTTATAATTTGTGAGCAGTGCCTCCTCACCGGGCAGAAAAAGTTCTGCCTGGTCGATAATCTCATGATATTTATCATCTTCTGCCGCATGGTTTATCATATCCGCAGAGGCAAATAATATCACATCCATTTTATCATCTTTAAGATATTCATTTATTTTTTCAATAAACACATCATTGCTGAGCATATCAATATCAATACCCATTATTTTTACTGATGACTGCATATTTTTTACCATGCCTTTCATTTACAAAATTTAGAAATATATCAATTACCGGAATTTACCATGCCATTATTTCAAAAAATGCACGTCACTTTAATTATGGCGTGCATTTTAATTTTATCCGGTGTTTAATTATTGGCATCAGCTGTTCCTATGATAATCTTTATATCATAACCGCTTTCTACGGTACCTGTCTCTATAACAGGATTGCTAAAATACTGTGCTAAATCTTTACCTGCACCATTTTCTTTCACGATAATCTTTGTCTGTGTCAAAGTTTCAGCAGTGTAATCGCCTATCTTTTTTACCTTAAATCCGGCACTCTCAAGTTTAGTCTTTGCTGCTGACGCAAGACCGCTTATCCTGCTGCCGTTGAGAACAAGTATATTCTTGCCCTTTGAAGATTTTCCCGTACTTTTTGACACTTTCTTAAAAACCTGTGCCTGTGTATATGGTGTAGTATTTTTTACAAGTTTGTTTATAAAAGTTTTTGAAGCTTTTGTGTCTATCTGGAATATTTTGTCCGAATACATTCCCGGTATTCCCCAATAATGGAAATATTCAGGATTGAGCTTCTCGTAACATTCCACATAACCAATCTTATTATATACGGTAAGATTTGAATCAACTCTTTCATACTGATCCTTTATAAACTCAGCAATCTTAGTCTGGTCTCCGTTTAAATCCTTAAGCTGTTTTAAATAAGACTCGCTTGCCACATTTATTTTTTCAGTTACCGTAACACTTCCTTTACTGCCTGATGACGAAAGCGACTGCGGTGCAAACTTAACATTTACATTTCTTCTTGAATAGTGATTTACATATGTTTTCTGGTCGATAACCGTATAATAGCTTATCTTCACGCCGAGAGCCTTTTCAATAATAAGCTCACCGTAACCGTATGCATCTTCATCCTTGTCAAAGTACTGTTTAAGTCTTCCTAGTCTTACTATCTGCGGTATTTCCTGATTTATGGTACTTAATCTCTGATACATATCAGTAGGTATAGTATAGTCCGTTCCTACAGGAATCGTAATATAGTCCATATTATTTGTTTTCGTATTGCAAATTTCAAGCATAAGATGCGAAATCTTTTTATTATTACTTACATATATAAGATTTTTAGAAATCTCATCCGTCTGAGCTTCATCCAAAATATCCTTAATCTCATTTGAACTCGTTCCAACCTTTTCAGAGTTGTTTGAGAGAATAGTATATGAAATCTTATAACTTGCAAAACCCACGGCAAGTATGATTATTATGCCCAATACTGACTTTAATAAACTCAAAGCAAATATCTTTGCCACACTTTTCTTTTTCATAATTGTACCTTTCTATCTTTGATTCTTTATGTATAACATCAAAAAAACACATGATACATTATAACAAAAAAAAATTTATGTGTAAAGCAAAAGACTTAGTGTCGTAATTTTTTTAACTAAATTGTAATAGTTGTTCTATTTTAATAGTGCATTTTATATGGTATAGTTACTGTAAAAAACATATTTATTGGATTTTTCACACCCTGCACAAAAAATATGTGCAAAAACAGGGATTAACATGAAAACGAGGTTTTAAGTTATGAACAAAACAGTTATAGTAACGGGCGCATCCCGTGGCATAGGACGTGCTGTTTCTCTTTATTATGCAAAAAAAGGGTTTAATGTATGCATATGCTGTCAAAAAAATGCAGATAAACTCAATTCTTTAAAAAACGAGATAGAAAATCTCGGTGCAGACTGCGTAACATATGTCGGCAATATCGGACTTTTTGAAAATGCCGCAGAATTTTTCTCTCTTATAAAAGACCGCTTTGGCAAAGCTGATATATTGATAAATAATGCCGGCATTTCATATATTGGTCTTTTGCAGGACATGACACCGTCAGAATGGAATGACATAGTGACTTCAAATCTCACATCTGTTTTCAACTGCTGCAAACTTGTCATTCCGCTTATGCTTGGCTGCCATGAGGGTAAGATAATAAATATCTCATCCGTCTGGGGATGTGTCGGTGCATCAACAGAGGTCGCATATTCAGCTACAAAGGGCGGTATAAATGCATTTACAAAGGCTCTTGCAAAAGAACTTGCCCCAAGTAATATACAGGTTAATGCAGTTGCCTGCGGTATTATCGACACCGACATGAACGGTTTTCTTGATGCAGACGAACTTGCCGCCGTTATAGACGAGGTTCCCGCCGGAAGAATCGGCACTCCCGAAGATGTTGCAAAAGCAGTCTATGACATTTCTGCCACGAGCAGTTATATGACCGGCCAGATAATAAGACTTGACGGAGGCTGGATATAAAAAATGGCATCACACTATGTTACGAAAAGTTTCCTATAACATAAAAAAAATCCCCTTAAACAGATTTTTAACATTTCTGCTTAAGGGGACTTATGTTTTTACGCATCAATCTCTTATTGCTTTTATCAGTCTCTTATTACTTTGTCTAAACACCCGTGTTCTTCACACGGTGTATCTGTTATCATTCCCTGAGCATCTATAAAATACTTTTTCTCATTTGCATCTTTGTAGATAACAGATTCATGAGAAGCCACATAAGGATTGCTGCTGTAACTTCCTCTGGCAACCCAGACACCCTCCCCTGATGCGATACTGCCTGTACTGCTGTCGTACAGATTTGGCAAGCCAAGGTCATCTGTGGCTGCTTTTTGCACAACTCTTACTCCGACACAGGTTGTTATCCCACCCTGCAGTAGCATTATCCTGTCTAATGTCACCATAGTATATCCTGTATTATACATATCGTAGAACAACTCGATTCCATCTACCGCAAACGAATTCCAAAATGTCGGATTTTTTTCTTTGCTCACACTTCCTGTTCCCGGATAATGTGTTGTAGTGCTTATATAACTTGCAAGAGTATTCAGCTTTTCAAGATTTGTCATGTCATCAGTCCATATTTTTGCTTCTACTTTATGGCGGGCGGCTGCATATAATTCCTCATCTATTTCATTCTCCTGTGCATCACACGGGTTTGGAGCAATATAGACAACATCGTATAATTTATCATCACGGTATGCTTTTATCTTTATGGCACGCACTCCTAATCCCGCCGTTACCGTAAGTTTTTGTGAACTAAGACATTTTTTGCCTGTATCACCGGTATAATCACTTTCCCTGTCAACGCATGAACCGACAATTTCTTTCCTACCATAATAGGAGTCTGCACGAAGTTCTTTTGTTGTGCTCTCAACACCCGTGACTGTCGGTGCAGTCATGTCCTGCTCCAGCCATTGAAATGCTTTTTTATATGCCGTAGGTGTAACATCTTCTGCTTCAAAACGAATATGCTTATCAATCCAGCTGTCACTCGCATTGCTTTCAAAAGAAACATTAAATGTTGCTTTTCCATTTTCAGCGGTCGCTGTCTTAACCCCTGATTTATACGGTGTCGCTCCCTGATAATAATATGTATCGGAGAAACCGCTCTCAGGATTTTCTTCATCACAGACGGTTATTTTTCCGAGGTCATATTCTGCCTGCATAATATTCTGACTTTCCGGCACTTTCACTTTCACACCGATAATCCCTGAACTTATCGGTACGGCTTCACCGTTTTCATTTATCTTAACATCGACCTGTTCATCAGTTTTCCAATCATATACTTCATAAGTACACTGTGACTCCTGCTTTATATTGAAAACAACAGGCAGCGGACTTCCTGCTGCCACCTCATCACTGCCATAATGTACTTGCGGCATTACCTTTTCGATTTCAAAAGTTCCTGTCAGTTCACCCGTATATTTTCCTTTTCCTGTCACCTGAACCTGTGCCGTACCTGCATTGACATTATTTTTATATGTTACGGTATAATCAGTGTCTTTT
This sequence comes from Butyribacter sp., assembly GCA_050874945.1. GTDB lineage: Bacteria > Bacillota > Clostridia > Lachnospirales > Lachnospiraceae > Butyribacter. Next base: position 18,385 of record JBNMLR010000007.1, read on the forward strand.
GTGAGAATAACATCACCATATCTTGACTCAACCGATACTTCCGGGCACTGTGGCTGTCCGTTGTATATATTTGTCGTTTTGTTATACCTCGAACTAATATATGTAATATGTATGTTCAACAGGTAATCACTTAATTCTGTTGACATCTGGTCTTTTCCGGCATTATCTGAAGAACCATTATCACCTGTAGAAGCATTGTCTTTTCCTGAACCATCAGTTTCCGCAGTTGAACCCGGAGTTGACGATGGCACGACTGACGGTACAGCCGTTGGCTCTTTTGACGGTGTAACAGTCGGCATGAATGACGGTGCATCCGACGGCTGTTCAGATGGAACCGGCGTATTCTCAGGCGTACTTGTCGCCGTATTATTTTTGTCCGTATCAGAAGTATCTTTTTTCTTTGTTCCAATAACGCGTACCTTGCATTTTGTACTCCATGCACTGTATTTCTTTTTCTTCTTTTCCGTGACAAAACTTCTCATACGGACATAGTATGATGCCGCCTTTAATTTTTTAAATGTAGTTGTCGTTCCATTCCCCTTAACAGTCCTGCTTTGGGTAACTTTTTTAAATTTGCTGTTCGTGCTCACCTGTATCTGATATTTTATCTGCTTTGATACTTTCTTATATGTAATCTTTAATTCACCGGCTTTTTTTGACACAGCCTGTTTTATTTTGGGCTTTACCGGTTTTACTTTCGCTTTTGTGTTTACAGACACCATCTGACCTGAAAATATCATTGAAAACACCAATAATATTGCAAGTGCTTTTCTCATTTTGTTTATCAACACAGTTTCCTCCGCTTGTAAATAACTTTCTTACATCTTAACATAGTAATCTCTTGTCTTGACGATTTCTTCCGGAACATCAACCTTATCTTTATCCCATACTCTGAATTTAAGGTCATACTCTTTTGTTTTCTTGCCTTTTTCCCTGTTATATCTTGTCATTGCATCCCTGAATAAAGGCTGTTCTGCAACTGAGTCTCTAAGGTCTTTTGCAAAAGGACAATATGTAGCCATGATTTCTCTAACAGGCTTGCTTAAAACGATTCCTCCATGAGCCTCATGCTTAATCCAGTTCTCATAGTCAATGACAAATACCTCACGCGTATTATTTCTGCATTTCTGAATCTGCATCTTAAGCTTGTCTTTCTTATCCTCTGACAATTCTCTGTTTTTCTTATAAAACTGAATAAAATCACTGTACTCACTTGTGAGGGATTTCACCTGTATATTGTTCCATGCCGCACCCTGTATCGTTCTGCAAAGCTCCCATCTGAATCTTCCGAACAATTTAACCATTGTGGCATCAATATCCGTGTCAAGAAATGCAGGGAGTAAAAATCTTCCTTTTGAATTTCTTCTTCTTCCGCTTATCTCCTGCCACATGATAGGATTGCTTCCTGCTATCGGGAACAAAACAAAATCCGGGAATACTTCCTCAACAATATATTCTTTCTTTATGCCCTCTGCATTTCCTTTATATAATCCCTCTCGGTAAAATGCAGAATAATCTATCTGAAGCAGTCTGTGAACCGCTGCATTTATCCTGTCTCCTGACATAAATGTCTTTAAGAGCGATGACGCACAGCCGTCCGTAAACAAAAACGGAACAAATGCCGATACCTGTCCGAATAAAATACGGTGGTTTGCTTTGAACATATTATCTACTTCAAACTCAAACTTTGCATTCCTGTCATCAGCCATTGCATTTACCTGCTGTTCCGTCAACTCACCCGTTCTCTTGCGGTCTCTTAAACTCTCCGCATAATCAAGGTCAAACTCACTCTTTGACGGCTCTTTTCGTCCCTCTATGATTTCAGTGAGCCACTGTTTCATATCATAA
>JBNMLR010000008.1:0-19691 GCA_050874945.1 Butyribacter sp.
ATATTATATGACTTGCATATATTATTTTATGTACTAATACCAATGCACAGCAGGAATAGGAGATGATTTGCAGGCGAATGGCGTTAGAAAAGCGTCAGTATTTAGTGAGCGTATTATGCTCACTTATGTACTGCTACGGTTTTCTTCGAGCGAGAGCGTCCATGAGTCCGTAAATCATCTCCTATTCTTGTGTCCGTAAATATCAATAATCCACCTCAACTAAACAAAGTCCCTGTGGCGGAGCCGTAAATCCGGCTGCGTTACGGGATTTTGTTTCTATTATAGCCGGAATATCATCACATGAAAGTTCATGAGTTCCAACCATAAGCAAAGTTCCTGTAAGGATGCGCACCATATGGTACAGGAAACCGTTTCCGTAAAAATCAATTGTTATTATCCCGTCAGAATTGTTAATCTGTATATCAGAAATCCTGCGTACTGTGGATTTCTTCATGCGTTTATTGTCGCAGAAACTTTTAAAATCATGCTCACCGATAAACATTTTTGCAGCTTTTTTCATGGCATCTATATCATAATTTTTTGTGAGCCTTGTCATATATTTTCGTTCAAAAATATTTGCGACTTCGCCGTTATCAATAGTATATCTGTAATGTTTTCCTTTTGCATTAAGTCGTGCATGAAAGCGGTTATCAGCTTTTTCTACACTCAAAATGCGTATATCGAGCGGAAGATATTGGTTCAGATAATCTCTTATATCAGTTTCGGATAATGTGGCATTTGTTTTAAAATTTGCTGTCTGTCTTATTGCGTGAACTCCTGCATCTGTTCTGCCTGAACCGTGAATTTCTATTTCTTCACCGGTCATTTTATTTAAGATATTTTCTATTTTTCCCTGAATGGTGTTGTCAGTATTGCCCTGTTTCTGCCATCCGCTGAAGCGTGTTCCGTCATATTGTATTGTAAGTTTAAAATTTGTCATAATTCCTCCATGTTTGGGGTGATAGATTTGAAGTTGTCTATTTCTTCATTTTTTCACTCATTTCATGACTGCTTATTACTGGTATAAATGTAAAATCAGTAACATCATTCCAATTTGAAGCCCATTCGTACAATAAATCTAAACTTTCAGCTTCATTGATTTGATAACAGGTATTACCATCTTCTGCAACCCAACTATTGACATAGCTTACACCAGTTGGCATCATTCGTCCTTTTTCATGAAATCTTTCATAAACAGCTTCCTTATCTTTGTATTTTTCAATTACCATATATAACATCTTCTTTACCTCCTTAGATATTCCAACTATTCCAGTTCATATTTTCCCTTTGCATAAAAATAAAATAACTTTTCGGCAAATACAGACCCCTGTTTTGTCTGCAACTTTTTTGCGATTTCATTATCCTTTGAAATCATTACATATGGAATCATATTATTTTTTATCATTTGATTCGCTATAAATGACTGCATCCTACTGGCGAGATTTTGTCTTCTTGAATTTGGAGCAACATACTCAAATCCTAAAGAGCCATCCTTGTGAATTCCGGCATATGCTTTTATGCCTTTCCCATCATCAAGCACCCACATCTGCTTCTGATTTATTCTGTTTAACAATTGTTCATGACCTGAACGGATATATGTTTTTTCAATATAAGGCAAATCATTTATAGTTGCTAATCGTATTCCATTTTTATCTATGCCTGAAGTTTCTGGTACTAATCCAATGATAAAATCCTCATGATAAGTAAGAATGTCAACCATACTAAATAGCTTGGATACTTGTTCAATATTTGTATAAACAGCAATATATTTTTCATTTTTTATGTAAGGTAACAGCAAATTATGTAGTTCTTGCTCTGTCATATTATGTGGAAGATTCCCCATAACAGATAACCATGGTTGAAATGTATTATCTTCTGCTATATAAAAATCTTCTGTTTCGTATATTATAGATAAACGATTATTTACTGCTGCACAGTAATCACGTATGTACTCGACAATTCCTTCAGTCTTTATTAAAGTATCTAATGGCTTAATTTTTGTATTATATTTATCTGGTGCCTTTTCTTTGATAAGCAATATTATCACCTTCCTATAAATTTCAATTTATTCTAATTGTTCTCAGTTCCATCTTCTTGTCATTCCGGCAAGGAGTATCCCTCGTTTTCAGCTCGGTCAATCCTAATTTATATTCTCTATCATAATATCAGAAAAAAGATAGAAATTTCCATAATAATGTATTTATTTGTAAAAAATATACAATGAATTTTAATGATGAAGATTAAAAAATATATAAAATCACCAAAAAATATTGACGATAAAATTTATCAGTGTTAAAATAGAAAAGTAGTTGGAGAAAATTTAGCAAAATTGAAGTTGCTGAAAATATAAAACTGATTATATTTTTGCAACAGATATTAATTAAAGTAATAAATGATTGACCTGCATATAGTTAAATATGCATGGCAACGATAAATATTTTTAGACTGCTTATCTTACAAATATCGGCAGTCGGTAAGGAGGCGTAAAACAGTTTATGTAAAGTTATAAAATATTATAAACAAGTGTTGGCTTTTATAGACTATATTGATGGAGTAAAGTATAAATATTATAAGAAAATTTTAACTATGAGTAAATACTATTCTATCAATGAATTTTCAAAAATATTAGGAGTATCAGCACAAACATTGCGAAATTGGGATAAAAATGGTAAACTTCACCTACATCATACATCGGGTAATGTATATAGTTGTAAATTACAAGGTAAATGTGCAAAAAAAGCAAGAAAACTTGTAAAAGAATTATAGAAGATAGCGGTGATAAAGATGATAAAGACAATTCGAGTAATGCTAATACCAAATAACAAGCAAAAGACAAAACTTTTTCAATATGCCAATACCTCTCGGTTTGCCTATAACTGGGCTTTAGGCAGAGAGAAAGAAAACTATAAGAATGGTGGCAAGTTCATTTCTGATAGAGATTTGAGAAAAGAGCTTACTCAATTAAAGAAAACAGAAGAATATGCATGGTTAAACGGAATATCAAATAATGTAACCAAACAGGCAATTAAAGATGCCTGTGACGCATATAAGAGATTTTTTAAGGGATATTCAAAATTCCCCAAATTTAAGAGCCGCAAGTTTTCTACACCATCATTTTATCAGGATAATGTGAAAATTAAATTTACAGACACTCATGTGAAAGTTGAGGGATTTGCCACTTCTAAAAAGAAAAATAAACAAAAATTAAATTGGATTAGATTGGCAGAACATAATCGAATTCCTGCGGATGGCAAATATATCAATCCTCGTATCAAATATGATGGATTGAACTGGTGGCTTACAGTAGGCATTGAATATGAAAATTTTACTAATCTTCTTGCAAATGAAGGAATTGGAATTGATTTAGGAATTAAGGATTTAGCAATATGTTCTGATAGTAACAGATATAAGAACATTAACAAAACACAAACAGTTAGGAAACTAGAAAAACAAAAACGCAGATTACAGCGTAGCATATCTCGTTCGTACGAGAAAAATAAAAAAGGAAAGGAATACTGTAAAACTAAAAATGTAATCAAAAAGGAAAAACTTTTGTTAAAGTTAAATCATAGACTAACAAACATTCGTCAGGATTACTTACAACAAATAACATCTGAAATCATAAAACGAGAACCAAGTTTTATCTGCATTGAGGATTTGAATGTGAGTGGAATGATGAAAAACAAACATTTATCCAAAGTAGTACAGCAACAAGGATTTAGGGAGTTCAGACGACAGATTGAATATAAGTCAGAATGGAATAATATTCCGGTAGTTATTGCTGATAGATACTTTCCAAGTTCTAAATTATGTAGTTGCTGTGGAAGAATTAAGAAAGATTTAAAGCTGTCAGACCGCATTTATAGGTGTGAATGTGGAAATGAGATAAACAGAGATGAGCAGGCAGCATTGAATCTGAAAAGATATGGAGAGAATGTTTTAAGTCAATCTGTAGCATAACACTTTCAAGTTAATACAGATATGTACTGATACGTTAGTCAGGAATTTACGCCTATGGAGAGTACATTGTTGTTCCAACATTGGAACTTGTGAGTAGTGTGTTAGAAATAACCACAAAAGCATACTCATAGAAATAGGAATGAAACATAAAAGTTTGTAACTTTTTATAAGTTTTCAGTAACGGGTTTTACATAATGGCAAGATTTACATTACCAAGAGATTTATATCATGGAAAGGGTTCTTTGGAGGCTTTGAAGGACTTTGACGGAAAGAGAGCTATTGTCTGTGTCGGCGGCGGTTCTATGAAAAGAAACGGATTTCTTGACAGAGCGATAGGCTATCTTAAAGAAGCAGGTATGGAGGTAGAACTTTTTGAGGGCATCGAGCCTGATCCGTCAGTAGAAACCGTTATGCGTGGAGCGGAAGTTATGCAGAAATTCCAGCCTGACTGGATTGTTGCTATGGGCGGCGGTTCTCCGATTGATGCGGCAAAGGCTATGTGGATTAAGTACGAATATCCGGATGTGACATTTGAGGATATGTGTAAGGTATTCGGACTTCCAAAACTCAGACAGAAAGCTCATTTCTGTGCGATTTCTTCAACATCGGGTACTGCTACTGAGGTTACGGCATTTTCTATTATCACGGATTATGAGAAAGGTATCAAATATCCGATTGCAGACTTTGAGATTACACCTGATGTTGCCATTGTAGATCCTGAACTTGCTGAGACAATGCCTGTCAAACTTGTTGCACATACAGGTATGGATGCCATGACTCATGCTATCGAGGCATATGTATCAACAGCAAATTGCAATTATACAGACCCGCTTGCTATCTGGGCTATCAAGATGATACAGAAACATCTTGTGAAATCATACAATGAAGATATGGAGAGCAGGGACCAGATGCACGATGCACAGTGCCTTGCAGGTATGTCATTCTCAAATGCACTTCTTGGAATCGTACATTCTATGGCACATAAGACAGGTGCAGCTTTCAAGAACGGACATATCATTCATGGTGCGGCAAATGCAATGTATCTTCCAAAGGTTATCAAATATAACAGCAAGGACGAAACAGCAAAGAAACGCTACGGTGAGATAGCTGATTATATGGGACTCGGTGGAAACAGTGATGATGAAAAGGTAGATTTACTTATCAAATATCTTCGTCAGATGAACGATGACCTTAATATTCCTCATTGCATTAAAAATTATGGTGAGGGCGGACTTCCTGCAGATGAGGGAATCGTACCTGAGGATGAATTTCTTGAAAAACTTCACGATATAGCTGCAAATGCCATTCTTGACGCCTGCACGGGCTCAAATCCCCGTCAGCCGTCACAGGAGGAGATGGAAAAACTTCTCAAGTGCTGCTATTATGACACAGAGGTTGATTTCTGATTTTAATTAAAAAAATATAAGTAACAGTTCAGCCTTCCATTTCTTACATTCGTAAACCTGCCAGCAAGCTGTCAGCCGCTGCAACGCAGCTTTTGTTTACCTCATTTCATAAATGAAAGGCTATTCTACCATAAAAAGATAATCGGCAATACAATGAGCAAGCTCAGATATTGCTGATTATCTTTTTATGACTGAACTGTTACAAATATAAAAGTTATAGTTATTATATACTTGCTTTTGGAAAATATTTGTAGTAGTATATTAGATGAGGGAATGAAGTTCTCCCGTGGATAACCTAAATTGCTTATAGATTAGCTGATGACTTCTACGATTATGATTATATATTATAAGTGTTTTATGATATGTAGTTATGATCGTGGAAATCATCAGCTTTTTATGTTACGGAAATTTTATGATTAACTGTAAATGATTGCGAATATATGCTTTGCTTATATTTTCTAATCATTTTACAAATACCTTTATATGTACTCTCGGTATCTTCTTAAAATTCTTCGTTCAGAAGATTTCGAGAGCACGTTTACAGATTAAGGAGGAAAAATGGAAAGTTCATTGTTAAACAAATCAGGAAAAAGGATTAAGGAGATATTTAGTTATGTGATTATGGCTCTGTTTTTAGGTGTTATCATAGGCGGCATAGACGCTTTATTTGGGCGTGTACTTCTTGGTATTACTGATTTCAGGGGTCGGTATATTAATGTTTTGATATGGTTTCTGCCGTTTGCAGGTCTGTTTATCACATGGATGTATCATCATTTTAATGAGACAAGTTTAAAAGGAATGACGCTTGTGCTTGAAGCTGCACAGGGAAAGAGGGCGGATATACCGCTCGCACTTGTTCCTCTTGTTATGCTCGGAACATGGCTTACGCATCTTTTCGGTGGAAGTGCAGGCAGAGAGGGAGTTGCAGTCCAGATAGGAGCGGCATTGTCACACTGGTTTGCACGAAGATTTAAGTTTGCCGATAATGGAAAGATTTTGCTCATAGCAGGAATGGCGGCAGGTTTTGGAGGACTGTTCCAGACACCGTTTGCGGCTGTGTTTTTTGCGATGGAGGTTGTCGTGACCGGGGAAATGTTATATCAGGCATTTCTGCCGTCACTGATAGCGGCGGTTACGGCTTCGACAGTCTCGCATACACTTGGACTTGAAAAATTTGAAGTACCGCTTAAGCAGAGTTTTAATCTGTCAGAACCTAAGATTATGTTTTATATCATTGTTCTCGGTGTGGCATTTGGACTTACGGGGCGTGTTTTTTCTGTATTGTTAAAAAAAGCAAAGGAATTTATGGGAAAGAAATTTGCAAATCCATACAAAAGGATTGGTTTTGTATCAATACCGCTTGCAATAATCCTTTTTGTGCTTTGGAACGGTCGTTACTGTGGACTGGGTACAAATCTTATATCCCGGACATTTGCCGGAGAGAAAATCTTTATTTTTGACTGGTTTATTAAGCTGCTTCTGACTGTGCTCACATTGTCGATAGGATTTCAGGGCGGAGAAGTCACACCGCTGTTTTCAATCGGGGCAACGCTCGGCTGTTGTCTTGGAAATCTGTTTGGAATTTCGCCCGCACTTTGCGGGGCACTCGGATATGCCTCTGTTTTTGGAAGTGCGACAAATACAGTAATCGCACCGTTTTTAATAGGGATTGAAGTATTTGGTGCAAAAAATGCACTTGTGTTTGTACTGGTGTGCAGTATTGCATATATCGTGAACGGTAACCGCTGTATTTATGGAGCACAGGAGAAGTTGAGAAAATAATAAATTAAATGCCGAATTTATAGGCTTATAGGGAGATTGCCAATATTGAAAGATACATATAGTTATGCTAACATTATATATTATAAATAAGCTTTTTGGATACATCATGGACTTAAAACAAGATACGATGTATGTTAAACCGATACTAAATTATAAATGTTGTGAAATATACTGATTATATGCAATAAATAAAGTGAGGGTGATATATTGTTATTTGACAATGTACCATCCTTTTGTGCTTATGGCACTGTTTCGCGGCAGATTGGTCAAAAGGACATTAAAGGAGATGAATTATTATGACAGTACAGGAATGTTACGAAAATATGGGAGAGGATTATCAGGAAATTCTTTCAAGATTTGGAAGTGAGGCAATGGTAAAAAGATTTGCCATAAGTTTTCTTAATGACCCAAGCTTTGAGCAGTTAAAGGAGGGTCTTGAGGAAAACGATGGAGAAAAAGCATTTCGTGCGGCTCATACTTTAAAGGGAGTTTGTTTAAATCTCGGATTTAACGGACTTAATGAGCTTAGTTCAGAACTTACGGAAATGCTCAGAGGACACAGTACGGAGGGCACGGAGCCGTTATTTGAAGCTGTTAAGGAAAAATATGAGAGTATGATAGAGACGATAAGAGAACTTCAGAATGAGGGATAAATATCTGTTGCACATTGCACTTAAGGTGTGAACAACAGATATTGCTGGTTTATGATAAAGAGGTTAAGAAAGTACAGGCTTGACAAAGAGTAGTCAGAAAGGAAAACATATATGAGGTATAGAATTCTTATTGTTGACGATTCTTATATAAATAGAGAATTATTAAAAGAAATGCTTAAGGATGAATATGACATATTAGAGGCAGACAACGGAAAAAAAGCATTGGAAATGGTAGAGCATGAGGAACAGATAGACGGTATTCTTTTGGATCTCGTTATGCCTGAGATGGATGGTTTTGGTGTTATAGAGGAACTATCGAAAAAAGGTATTATGAAGAAAGTGCCGGTAATGATAATCAGTTCGGAGATAAGTGCCGAGAATGAAAATATCTGTTTTAAGTACGGGGTATTTGACTTTATAGGACGACCTTTTAAGGCATCGATAGTCCGCAAACGTGTTCAGAACATGATAAATATATATGTTTATAAAAATCATCTTGAACAACAGGTTCAGGAACAGACTGCTGTTTTACGAAAAGCATATGAAAAATTAGAGAAACAGAAAGAGAGAGTAGAGAAACAAAATAAAGATATTCTCGATATGCTCGGTACGATAGTAGAGTTTAGAAATCTTGAGAGCGGCGAGCATATTATGAGAGTCAAAGGATATACTAAGATTCTTGCCGAAAAATTTAGCGAGTTATATCCGGAATACGGACTTGATGATGAAACGATTGAAAATATCGTTGAGGCAAGTGCTTTGCATGATCTTGGAAAAATATCAATACCTGATAAGATTTTATTAAAACCGGGCAAACTTACAAAAGAAGAATTTGAGTATATGAAATTGCACACGGTAAAGGGTTGTGAACTTATTCAGGCTGTCAATCTTGAACAGAGCGAGGAACTTAAACAGATATGTTATGACATAATCCGCTACCACCATGAGAGATTTGACGGCAGAGGTTATCCTGACGGATTAAAGGGAGATGAGATACCTGTATCAGCACAGCTTGTCTCACTTGCCGATGTATATGATGCTCTTATAAACGAGAGATGTTATAAAGATGCATTTTCTAAGGAAAAAGCATTTAATATGATAATGAACGGCGAATGTGGAACATTCTCGCCAAAACTTTTGGAGACATTCAAACAGGTTCGTGAAAAGTTTGAACAGTTTGCAATCGAGGGAAGAAAATAAAAGATAAAAATAAGAAACAAAAATGGACTGTTTTAATGATTTGATAAAATTTATCATTAAAACAGTCCAATCAATTTTTACGGCTAAAAACCAGAAAACATACTCTTGAAAAAAATTCAAGAGTATGTTTTCGTTTGGTTAATTATTTTTTTGAAAGATAGTCGTTTACATTAGCTACAAGCTCGTCTGCATTAAGTCCGTGAACCATAGCTGCCTCTTCAAGTGACTCACCCTGAGCTGATGGGCATCCGATACAGTGCATACCTGAAGCCATAAGGATTGCTGCGATACCGGCATCGATTTTAAGCATATCTGCAATTATCATATCTTTAGAAATTCTCTCTGTCATAATAGTCTGATCTCCTTTGAAAAATATTGTTAAAAACGAAAAAGCTACTGTACGGGAGAAAAACTCCTTTACCAGCAGCTTTATTTTACATAAAGTAAAAAAATTCGTCAATAGGAATCATTGTTTTTAAAACAAGTTTCCGGATAAAATTACTCCTGTGAAATAGCACCTGAAGGGCATGTTCCTGCACAAGCACCACACTCGATACAAGTATCTGCATCGATCTGGTAATGAGCATCTCCTTCAGAAATAGCGCCTACTGGACATCCGCCAGCACAAGCTCCACAGCTAACACAATCATCACTAATTACATATGCCATTTTGTTGTCCCTCCTTATTGAATTTGTGCATTTATTATAACGCAGTTTTTTCTTTTTGACAACCCCTGAAAGTACTGAAAATAAAGGAAAAATGGTTAGTTCTAGTGAACTTTGGGTAGCGGTATAATACAGCCTATGCAAGCCTTTGTAATGCATCATATTTTATAAGAGGTTCAAAGTGCTCTTCAAAATATGAAATACTTGCAGGGACATTTTTAAGCTGCGTGCCATATTCGTTGGCAAGATTGCATATCCTGTTAAATGATTCAGGTGATAAGCTGCCCTGCTGCATGATAAGAATATATTCCCCTGTTTTATCATTTTTATACAAAGTGTTTTCGCTTGTATATATGTGGCAAAGATTGTCAGCTAACAATGAAATGTCATTTATTGATTTAAAGGAGAAAATCCTTGCAATATTTACCGAGGCTTTTTTATCGGTGTTTTTAGGGCGTGGTTCCATACCCAATGCTTCTGATAATGAAATGAAGTCGGTGTTCTGCTCGTATGATGAAGCCGGTTCAAATGGTATGACTTCGTCATCAGAGCTCATGTTGCCGGCGAGCTCGTAAATATCCTCGTCATCATCATAATCTGCTTCATCATCATCAAATGTAAATTCACCTGCCGGTTCATAATCTTCACTATCAGGTGATTCTGAAAAAGTTGAAAATCTTGTGTCAAGTTCATCGGGATCTTCAACCTTGGTGATTAACAAAACTAAGGTATCAGGATACATGGGTATTGCTTCTATCATGAGTGGGATATTTTCAGCTTCAAAGCCGAATTCGTAGGATGCCTGCTGCACCATGTCACGAAATAGAGCCTTGGCTTTATCTGTTCCGTATGCAAGTTCGCTGATACGAAGTTCTCTGTCGGATAAGTCTTTTTTATTGAGTGTACAACGGATTTGATTATCATTGATTTTTTCAATTCGCATAGGCTCACTCCCTTTCTAAACAAAATTTTTTTATAAGTATTCTTATAGTTAAATTATAGGTTAATATCGTGTTCAAGTCAATAATTTAAAGGCAGCAGAATACTTATTTTATCGGATGTATAAGGGGAAAAATCACCATTTATCTGATTGTGAGCAAAATACTTTTTACTCTCAATATCATTATATGATTTGAGTGAGAACGGAGTGCTTTAATAAGTAAGAATGTGTTTGTAAATATGGTTTGTAAAAAGTTAATAATAAATACTAGAATTTTTTGCATATTTTTAAACATATTTTTGAAATCTTAGTAAATCTCATTAAATCACATTTTTTTCTGTGCAAATGTATCAAAAAAGTGAGGAAAGATTTGTTAATAATACGGTGATTTTTGTGTTGAAAATGTATAAAATCTCATCATATAATAGTCAGCACAGAGAGACGATCATTTGATTGGAGGTGAGTTTATAGGAAGAGGGGCAAATGAAAAATAATGTTGCCGGTTAGAGATATATAGGCGGCAATGATAAAAAGAAAATTCATTTAATATTTATATACGATAAGGTTTGACAATGATATGCGTTTTACCAGATGCTTTTTTGAATCGTTGATCTGGAGATGGTAAAGGTGGACAGGGAAAATTGACGTTAAATCACAACAAATGCTGCTGTTTGTATCTATGGTGCGGACGGTGACAGACAAATGCTTACAAAGCAGTCAGATAATTATATAGCTGTATGTCCATTTTAAAATTAGAAGTGACTTGGGAGGTTGGTAAAATGAGGAATGACTCAGAAGAGAGAGAGGATAGAACAACAGCATGGATTTTAGCTGAAGCTTCAAAGTGGTCATTATATGGGGTTGAAGTTAAGATAGATGGTATGTTTTATACGGGAGAAAGTTCTGAAGTAATTGATCATGTCAGAGAGGACAATTATTATATGGAAGATTATGTCAGTGATGACAAGGGTAAGATTGTGCAGGTCGAATTTAATCGTTTATAAATAAGGGGGTTGAAGTTCTATATTCGGATATCCCCACTCCATTATACATAGTATGAGTTGTAAGTTTTTATTGTAAAAAATGTCGGGTTTGTGTATTACACAAACTTAATATGTGCAGGAAAATGCACAAAATATATTGTGAAATGATGATAAACAAAAGTTAATATCAAATAAGAAAATGGTAATTAAAAGATGCAGCCTTTGTAACAGACGGGTTAAAAGGCTGCATTTTCATAATAAGGCGTGATGAACAGTGATATGAAAGAACAGTTGTATTTTGGGATTTTTATATGTGCCTTTACTCAAAAAAATATAAGTGATATACTGATGTATGAGTGATTATATCTGAATGGATGGAAAACAGTGCCGTTGTTCTCATGTGGGATATGTATGGCAGCGAAATATAGTCAAAAGGGTATGACGGTCAGATTATTGAAAAATTTAGTGTATAAAAGAAAGGCATCGCTTATGAAAAATAAAAAATTAGTATTACCGCTTATATTTACGGTAGGAATCTTTATTATAGTTGCAGCAGTTTTTATTATAAAGAAAAATATGCCGTGCAATGACTATATGAGTCTTGCAAAGTATTACGGAGGAAGTGGAAAAGGTTATACAGTCATAGCTGAGGATAATATAAATGAAAATAAAGCATTATATGAGGATGGACATATATATCTTGATGATGAATTTGTATCAGGAGTGCTGAATAAGAGGTTTTACTGGGATGCCAATGAAAATCTTCTGATTTATACAACGGCGACATCTGTTATAAAAGCGGGACTTGACAGTAAGACATATGAAATAAACAAGAGCAGCAATACTAAAGATTATGTTATCGCCAAGCTTAAGGGTGATAAACTTTATATTGCACTTGATTTTATTAAGGAATATACTGCTTTGGAATATAAGACATATAAAAATCCTGACAGAGTTGTGCTGACATACAAATTTGGAAATAAACAGAAATGGGTACAGGCAGATGAGGAGGCAAAGCTCAGGTTTGAACCAAGCATAAAGAGCAGGATACTTATAGATGTAAAGAAAAAAGATAAATTAAGGATACTTGAAGAAAATACGGATAACAGTGGTTTTGATAAGGTACTTTCAGAGAGTGGTGTTATAGGATATGTTAAAATGTCATCCTTAGGTGATACATATGAGTATGTTCCAAAGACTGATTTTGTTGAGGAGACATATCCGCATACACTTTTAAGTGGAAAAGTAAACCTTTTATGGCATCAGGTTACGACACAGTCTGCAAACTCAAATCTTACAAATGTGCTTTCCGGAACAAAGAAAGTTAATGTTATAGCACCGACATGGTTTGGAACAAGTGACAACAACGGAAATATATCATCCATAGCAAGTTATGACTATGTGGAAAAAGCTCACTCTATGGGAATACAGGTCTGGGGACTTTGCAACGATTTTGCACCGGATATGAAGATAGGAAAGGTTCTTGGCAGAACGAGCCGCAGGGAGAGACTTGAGAAAAATCTTCTTGCAGAGGCTATAAGATACAGTCTTGACGGAATAAATATTGATTTTGAAAATGTAAAGAAAGCTAACGGGGATGATTTTATCCAGTTTGTAAGAGAACTCGGAATAATGTGCCGCAACAACGGAATAGTTTTATCTATTGATAATTATCCACCGGCAAGCTATTCAGCTTATTATAGCAGGACTGAGCAGGCTGCAGTGGCGGATTATGTTATAACGATGGCATATGATGAATTTTATTCAGGCTCTAAGGAGGCAGGTCCGGTTTCATCTATCAGTTATGTTAAGAATGCCTCTGAAAATATATTAAAAGAAGTTCCTCAGAAGCAGTCAATAATAGGTTTACCGTTTTATTCAAGATTGTGGAAAGAAACTACCAAAAACGGAGAGACAAAACTTTCATCAGAAGCGTGTTCAATGAAGTACGCTGAGGAGCTTATAAGTGATGCGAAAGCAGAACTTAAATGGAATGAACAGACGGGACTTGAATATGCTGAATATACAAAGGACAATGCTTTATATAAGATATGGCTTGAAAACGCAAAATCTCTTGGTGTGAAACTAAAAACAGTAAATTCACATAAGATGGCTGGAGTTGCATTCTGGAAAGCCGGCATGGAGAAAAAGAATGTCTGGGATACAATAGAAAAATATATGGCACAGTAATGTCATAAAATTTAACAGATGGCATATATAGTATGAGAAAACATAAACGCACATTTTTGTTTTCAGCCGCATTGCAAGTGGTAACAGAAATGGGGTATCAGCCTTATATATCATGCAAAAAACAGTGCAGGGCTGAGCATTGGCGTGGAATTGGAGTCTTATATGTATCTGTTAAAAAAGTGTATTATTTCCCTGCTTGTTTGTATCGCAATATCGGGGGCAGTCATAAGTGCCAGCATGATGAAAAAGATGCCTGTATTTAAAAACAGTGAAAAAAATGTTATTGTCATTGATCCGGGACATGGTGGCGGTGACCCGGGAAAAGTCGGTGTTGACGGTTCTCTTGAAAAGGACATTAACCTTGCAATATCAATGTATCTTAAAAAAGAATTGCAGGATAAAAATTATAAGGTTATCATGACGAGGGAAAAAGATACGGGACTTTACAGTGAGAGCGATACAAATAAAAAGATTGCAGACCTTCATAAGAGGATAGAGATAATGAATAAGTCAGATGTAAAACTTGTTGTGAGTATCCACCAGAACAGTTTTACGGGGGAGAGTTCAAAAGGAGCACAGGTTTTTTATCAGAGTACATCCGAGGAGGGAAAAAAGTTTGCAGGGATAATGCAAAAAAAGATAGCATCATGTATAAATGATGGAAATCATAGGATAGAAAAAGCAAATTCAGATTATTATATATTAAAAAACAGTAGTCCTGTTGCGATTATCGTTGAATGTGGATTTTTGTCTAATCCGCAGGAGGCTGCACTTTTGTCTGACGATAGTTATCAGAAAAAAATGTCATCGGCGATAGCACAGGGAATCAGTGAATATATTCAGAAGGAGGCTCATTAAATGAGTATGGATACAAAGGTTATCAAAGTAAATCCGGAAATGTTTGATGACAGGGAACTTAAAGAGGCTTGTGAGATATTGAAAAGAAACGGTCTTGTTGCATTTCCAACGGAAACGGTTTATGGTCTTGGCGGTGACGGTATGCACAAAGAAGCATCTGCGAAGATATATGCGGCAAAAGGAAGACCATCAGATAATCCTCTTATAATACATATAGCAGACAGAAAAAGTCTTGATGAGATAGCGTCAGAGGTTTCAAAAAAGGCTGAGAAACTTATGGATGCTTTCTGGCCGGGACCTATGACACTTATCTTTAAAAAGAAAGAAAGTGTTCCTATGTCGACAACAGGGGGACTTGAAACGGTCGCAGTAAGGATGCCGAGCCATCCGGTGGCAAGAGAGCTTATAAGGCAGTCAGGAGTTTATATAGCTGCACCGAGTGCAAATACTTCGGGAAGACCAAGTCCCACAAAGGCGGAGCATGTTATCGAGGACCTGTCAGGTAAGATAGATATGATAATAGACGGCGGAAGTGTCGGTATCGGTCTTGAATCGACGATAGTAGATATGAGCGAAGATGTACCTGTTATCTTAAGACCGGGCTACATAACAAAGGAAATGCTTGAAAATGTAGTGGGTGAGGTCAAAGTTGACCCTGCCATAATCGGAGAAGCACCAAAGAAAAATATTGTTGCAAAAGCTCCGGGAATGAAATACCGTCATTATGCACCGAGAGGACAGATGACTATCGTAGAGGGCGATATTGATGATGTTGTGGCAAAGATAAATGAGCTTGCCAAAGATAAAATTGCCGAGGGAAAAAAGGTTGCGGTTATTGCGACTGATGAAACAAAAGACAGATATGAATACGGTACCGTAAAAAGTATCGGTTCAAGAAAAACTGAAGGTTCCATTGCAGCAGGGTTATATGATATACTAAGAGATATGGATCATATAGGTGCACAGGATATATTTGCAGAGAGTTTTAGTGACGACAGGCTTGGCGGAGCGATAATGAACAGGATGATAAAAGCCGCAGGGCATCATGTGATTCATGTATAAAGCCGGGCATAAAGATTATTTTTAAGCCACAAGGTAAATTTGTCAGTTCAGACGGAGCAGATGGATATATTGACATTATAGAATGAACGATAAAAGGAGAAGCAGATGAAAAGTTATGACAAAGTCATATTTGTGAGCAAGGGGAATACATTCAGCAGTCCGCTTGTTGAAGCTATTTACAGGGACAAGGCACCCAACTGGCTGCCGGAATCCATGTCCAGAGGAACAGTTGTATTGTTTTCGGAGCCGATAAATCCTAAAGTAAATGTTTTGTTGAGCAGCCATGATATAAATATAAGTAATCATGAAAATTCAAGACAGTTAGAGATGGAGGATATTGGAAAAGACACGCTGATACTCACAATGACATTTAGTGACAAGTTAAAGGTTATAGAAGATCTCGGCGTATCAAACAATGTATATACGCTGGGAGAATATATAGAGGACGATGCGGACATATCAGATCCGTTCGACCCCGATGAAACTTTGTATGACAAGTTCTTTGAGGAAGTTGCAGAAAAGATTGAAAAGGTGATTTTACACATGGAAGCAGAATATCATGAAAATGATGATGATGCCAAAGATGTAAATAATAAAGAATTAAACAGCAAAGATATGGAGGTAAGATAAAATGATAGCAATAGGAAGTGACCATGGTGGATATGAGCTTAAACAGGAGATTATAGCTCATTTAAAGGAACAGGGTGTTGAATACAAGGATTATGGATGTTATGATAAAAAGTCATGTGATTATCCTGTTTATGCAAAAAAAGTCGCAAATGCGATAGTATCAGGTGAGTGCGAAAAAGGTATTCTTATATGTGGAACAGGTATCGGTATTTCTATAGCGGCAAACAAAGTTAAGGGAATAAGAGCTGCTCTTTGTCATGATACATTTAGTGCACAGGCAACAAGAGAGCACAATGATGCTAATATACTGGCACTGGGTGCAAGAGTGGTAGGACCCGGACACGCATTAAAGATTGTTGATACATTTTTGAACACTGAGTTTTCAAATGAAGAAAGACATATCAGAAGAATAAATATGATAGAGGAAGATTAATTATTGACTTTTCCCGGATAGCCCGCTATTTATGAAATAAACATAAGCTGCTAATCATTGAATGACAGGTTTATGTATGTAAGAAATAAAAGGATAAACTGTTACGGTAGTTTATGAGTAGTTCATTAAATTCTTGACAGTATAAAATCATGGGAGTATCATTAGAGATATGTTAAAATAAAAGATTTTTATCAATGTTTTTAATATAATACAGTATATGTGTATTGATTGTGTTGATATGTAATCTTTTGAAAATAATTCACCCGATAAATTAGGGTTACGAAAGGAAGTATTGTTATGGCAAAAAAAGACATCGATTGGAATAATCTTGGATTTGGTTATGTAAAGACAGACAAAAGATATGTGTCAAACTTCAAAAACGGAGCATGGGACGACGGAGCACTTATAGATGATGATATGATCACTATCAGCGAGTGTGCCTGTGTACTCCAGTATGCACAGACTGTATTTGAAGGATTGAAAGCATATACAACAGAGGATGGCAAGGTGGTCTGCTTCAGACCTGACTTAAATGCCTCTCGTTTTGCAGATTCAGCAAGCAGACTTGAGATGCCGGTATTTCCTGAAGATAGATTTGTAGATGCTATTGCTAAAGTAGTTGAGGCAAATATTGATTATGTACCACCATACGGTTCAGGTGCAACATTATATATTCGTCCTTATATGTTTGGTAGTGATGCCATCATCGGTGTTAAACCGGCTAATGAGTATCAGTTCAGAGTATTTACAACACCTGTAGGACCTTACTTTAAGGGTGGCGCAAAGCCTATCACTATCCGTGTAAGTGACTTCGACAGAGCAGCTCCTCATGGAACAGGTCATATCAAGGCAGGACTTAACTATGCTATGAGTCTTCATGCAATAGTTGATGCTCATCAGAAAGGATTTGATGAGAATGTTTACCTTGATGCAGCTTCTCGTACAAAGATTGAGGAGACTGGTGGAGCAAACCTTATCTTTATCACAAAAGACGGCAAGTTTGTTACTCCTAAGTCAAACAGTATTCTTCCATCTATCACACGCCGTTCATTAGAGGTTGTTGCAAAAGATTATCTCGGAATGGAAGTTGAAGAGAGAGAAGTATATCTTGATGAGGTTAAAGATTTTGCTGAGTGTGGTCTTTGTGGTACGGCAGCAGTTATCTCTCCTGTAGGAAAGATTGTTGACCACGGCAAAGAAATCTGTTTCCCAAGCGGAATGGAGCAGATGGGACCAAAGACAAAAGAACTTTATGATACACTTACAGGTATCCAGATGGGCAGAATCGAAGCTCCAGAGGGATGGATAAAAGTTATCAAATAATTATGTATTAAGTTTGTTTATATATTTACATAGAAATATAAAAGCAGATAAAATCGCTGCAATTCTTTATTTAAAGGGCTGCAGCGATTTTTCAGATTTGAAAGGAGATTTTTCATAATGAAGAAAATCGTTTTAACCGGTGGCGGGACAGCCGGCCATGTCACACCAAATATCGCACTTACACCGGAGCTTAAAAAGGCAGGGTATGAGATTTATTATATCGGTTCTTATGAGGGAATTGAGAAGAAACTTATAGAAAAACTTGGGATACCTTATTATGGGATTTCAAGCGGAAAACTTCGCAGATATATAGACCTTAAGAATATCAGCGATCCGTTTAAGGTATTAAAAGGATTTGCACAGGCAAGGAAACTTCTTAAAAAAATTAAGCCTGATGTTGTATTTTCAAAGGGTGGATTTGTGTCAGTTCCCGTTGTTGTTGCGGCAAAATCAAGAAAAATCCCGTGTATCATACATGAGTCGGATATGACACCGGGACTTGCAAATAAGATATGTATTCCATGCGCAGTAAGAGTATGCACAAATTTTCCTGAGACACTCAAGCACCTTCCGGCAGAAAAGGCAGTGCTTACGGGTTCACCTATAAGGCAGGAACTTTTTAAGGGAGATAAAGAAAAAGGACTTAAATTCTGTGGATTTGATAATTCAAAACCGGTTATTCTTATAATAGGAGGAAGTCTGGGTGCTGTTGCTGTCAACAATGCGGTAAGAGGAATACTTCCGGAGCTTTTGAAGAAATTCCAGATAATCCATCTCTGCGGAAAAGGAAAGAAAGATGACTCACTTGTCGGTACAAAAGGTTATGTGCAATATGAGTACATAAGCGAAGAACTTCCAGACCTTATGGCGGCATCTGACATAATGATTTCAAGAGCCGGGGCAAATGCCATATGTGAGATACTTGCACTCAAAAAGCCTAATATACTCATTCCATTGTCTGCACAGGCAAGCCGTGGTGACCAGATATTAAATGCGGCATCATTTGAAAAACTCGGTTACAGTATAGTCATTCAGGAGGAGGAAGTTACAAATGAAAAACTTCTTGCCGCCGTAAATGAGGCATTTGACAATAAAGAAAAGTATATAGCTGCAATGAACAAGAGCCAGCTTAACAATTCAATAGAGAAAATAGTTGGTCTTATAAACAGTGCCGCTAAGTAGTCGTTGTGTGGCTGAAAATGGCATAGCGGTACAAGGTATGAAATGTATAATAAGCGGGTAGAGCATATTGCAGAAATGGAGGATTAAGATGAGTAACGGTTCGATACCAAAAGACCCGGTGATGCTGCTTAGTTATGTGAATACACAGCTCAGGGATTTTTATCCCGACCTTGAAGAAATGTGCAAGGCACTTGATATTGACAGGGAAGAACTTGAAAATAAACTTGCTGCCATCGATTATAAGTATGATGGCAGCATGAATAAGTTTGTTTGAAAACACATATCTGAATAATGAAATTGCGAAACTAATTATAGGTTGTGCTAATCGTGAGGATATAACAAATACTAACGCAGGCACGCTTTCGCTACCTGTCACTCGTAACAGTACTAAGTCAGCAAAATACGCTGACTAAGGGCTGACGG
>JBNMLR010000009.1:0-19420 GCA_050874945.1 Butyribacter sp.
ATCTCAAGTGTTATACACGGTGATTTAATCTTTTCCATCACATAATCACGCATACTTCCGACACTAGGACCACTTGAAGATCCATAACTGTCCCCGCTTGCATATCCTGTTATTTTTCTTGCAAGCCAATACATTTTCTGTGTTTGTTTTTTAACTTTTCCGCTTCCGCCGCTTCCAAACACTATAGAACCCATTGCATGGTAATTTACGACGCCTTTTAATGTCTTGTTATTTTTTAACTGTTTTAACAATCCTGCAATTGCCTTTGTCTCCGGTTCACTTGCTGCCGATGGTCCTGAAAATCCCTCACTTCCACGCTTTCCACCATGATTTGCCTTAAAATGTGAATTTGAATTTCTGTTAAGGTCAACTCCTCTGGCATTTGCTTTCCATGTCGCCGTATGTGATGCACCCGGCATTTTATAAAGTGCCTTACGAAGTTTTTTGTCTCTTATCTTTGAAATTCCAAACTGAGAGATTGTTGTACCGTCAGGATTTGCCATCGGAATATAATGAATCGCCATCTTATTTAAAACACTTTTCACTTTAACTCCTTTGACACTTCCATTGTAATTTTTAAGATAATCTTCTATCTGTGCCATACAAAGCTGTGCCGTCATATATTCCCTTGCATGGATATTTCCTATAACAAGTAGCGTCTTTTTGGCTTTCTTATTTCCTATGACAACATCATATATATTTCTTTTATCATTTGATTTTCCTACAACTTTTACAGTGACATAATCAGAATAAGTATTTTTTAATGACTTTATATCACCGCACATCTCACTGTAGCTGTACTTCTGATGTTTTGTATTCACAAAATTGGCAATCCTGAAACTTTTAGCACTTGAATTACTTACATATGTCTTTCCATCGTATGTTTTTGCTGCCTTAACATAATATTTATATCTGTTTCCTACCGCAACCTTTTTATCCGTAAATTGTAATTTGGTTGTTGTTGTGACTACTTTATACCCATTGCTATTTGTCTTTTTATATAAAATATATTTTTCTGCTCCAGCCGACCTGCTCCAGCTTACCTTTACTTTTTTACTGCCCAGTCTTGTAAAACTTATCTTGCTCTTTGCAGGGATTTCAGGCTCCTCGATAACGGGACCCGATGAAACCTTTGTCTCATTCTTTCTTATAATATCTGTCTTTGCCACAGTCGAAACCTCATTGTCGTTTTTTGCTGCTGCCGATACTTTTCTGTCCGCATTTGCCGTGTATGAAATACTGCTCACTGCCATAGTCATCGCAAGTGATAATGCCATTAATTTGTACTTTTTTTTGTTCATTTGTTTTTCCTTTCTGTAATTTAATAAATTTTATTAATAAGTTTCTTGAGCGAGCGGATATTTTCAATCTGCATTTTAATAAATTTTGATTGTATATTTCTTAATCAGACCGATATTTGCAATCCGCTCTGCAGCCTGCTTGATAGTTTTAAACTTTATGTGCAATCACCTTGCACTTTTTCTTACAAAAGGCAATTCCATAAATCATAATATCATGTCTGTCATCATTTTTCAGATATTCATCATATCTTTTTTCTTCAATCTGGGTGAAATAAACATACCCCCATTTTAACATTACATATAATAAATAGCAAACAGGAGTATGTCATCATTTCAACATACTCCTGTCATAATTTATATATTTAATTTAACGCCTTAACATACTATATATTAAAATGCAATCATAGTACCAAAACCTGCTTTTATGTTTTTCATACTATCTCGCACATTTATACTGAAGGTCTTCCCATCTTCTGTCTACTTCTGCCTGGAACTGGGCTATCAAGTCCTCGTTCCCTTTTTTGAAAAGATGTTTAAATCTTCCCTGCTCTCTTAGGAAGTCTTCGATAGGAAGTTTCTTCTTTGGCTCATATGAGAGTATCCATTTTCCGTGGTCTACCTCAAAGAGCGGCCAATAGCAGGTCTCTACGGCAAGTTTGCATATTTTCATTATCTCTGACGCATCATATCTCCATCCTCTTGGACATGGTGTCATGATATTTAAGAAACTTGCTCCCTCCGTGTAGATTGCTTTCTCTGATTTTCTGTGAATGTCTTTAAAATCCTGCAAGAGTGTTGTCTGTGCAACATACGGTACATCATGGTCTGCAATGATGCTTGCAAGGTCTTTGCAGTTCTGCATCTTACCGTTAGACTGTGTTCCTACAGGTGTTGTTGTCGTGTCTGCATACATTGGTGTTGCTGATGAACGCTGAATACCTGTGTTCATGTATGCACCGTTGTCGTAACATACATATACCATGTCATGTCCTCTCTCCATTGCTCCTGAGAGTGACTGAAATCCTATATCATATGTTCCGCCGTCACCACCGAATGTGATAAATTTGAATGTTTCGTCCTTTGGAAGTTTTCCTCTCTTTTTGAGTGCCTTGTACGCTGTCTCAACACCGCTCAATGTTGCTCCTGCGTTCTCAAATGCGTTGTGTATATAACTGTCTTCCCATGCCGTATATGGGTACATGAATGAAGATACCTCAAGACATCCTGTTGCATTTCCTATAACTGCCCTATCTCCCTCATGAAGTCCTCGAAGTACGGCACGAACTGCTATCGTCGCACCACAGCCTGCACACATACGGTGTCCCGGTGCAAGACGCTCTGGTTTGTTCATCATTGTTTTTAAACTGTAATCGCTCATTATGGCCTCCTATTATTTGCGTAATCCGATGTACTGATACTGCTCTACTTTCTTTCCATTCTCTACTGCTTCTTCAAGTTCAGCAAATATATCATATACTTCATTTACCGTGAAATCTCTACCTGCAAGACCATAAATATAATTTACGGCTTCTATCATTACTTTACTTCTGTAAAGTCCTGCTGTAACTTCACTTCCAAGAGGTCCGCCGTTTCCATTGTAGCTTTCACAACGGTCCATAATAGCGACTGCCTTACAGCCTTTGAGTGCTTCTGCAATCTCCTCTGCCGGGAACGGACGGAATACCCTGAGTTTTAATACTCCGACTTTCTTTCCCTGCTCACGAAGATGGTCAACTGCCTCTTTTGCCGTTCCTGCTGCCGAACCCATGATAAGCATGATGTAATCGGCATCTTCTGTCTTATATTCTTCAAAAAGACCATACTCTCTGCCTGAAATCTCTTTAAATTTCTTTGCCACTTCGAGTATAACTTCTTTTGAGTTCTCTAATGCTGTCTCCTGATTTTTCTTTGCCTCCATAGCATAGTTTGTCACTGAATAAGGACCTACTGCAATAGGCTTTCCGGGATTTAAAAGATATTCTTCAGGCTCATATTCACCGACGAAATCCTTTACAAGCTCATCTTCCATAAGCTCAATATTTTCAACAGCATGGCTTGTGATAAATCCATCCTGACATATCATTATAGGAAGATGTACCCTCTTATCCTCTGCGATAGGATATGCCTGAATGAAATTGTCATATGCCTCCTGATTGTTTTCTGCATATATCTGAATCCATCCCGTGTCTCTCGCACCCATACCGTCTGAATGGTCGCAGTTAATATTAATAGGACCTGAAAGCGTACGGTTTACAAGTGTGAGTGCAAGCGGAAGTCTGTTTGATGCCGCAAGAAGAAGTTCCTCCCACATAAGGGCAAGTCCTGCTGATGATGTAGCCGTAAGACTTCTTGCTCCTGCCGCTTCTGCTCCGATTGCAGCACTCATTGATGAATGTTCACTCTCTACCGGGATAAACTCTGTATCCATCTCACCGTTTGCAATATATGTAGATACCATCTGCGGTATTTCTGTTGAAGGTGTTATAGGAAATGCCGGCATAACATCCGGATTTACCTGACGGATAGCATATGATACTGCCTCGTTTCCTGACATACGTTCTTTGATAGCCATTATTCTACACCCTCCTTCATCTCAATCGCCCCAAATGGACAGACTTTTGCACATATTCCACAGCCCTTGCAATGGTCATAATCAAAATCAAGTCTCTTTCCGTCAACAACCGGAATACTCACATCCGGACAGACAGGTGCACAGAGTAAGCACTGTTTACATAAATCTGCTTTAAATACCGGTGTATTTGTTCTCCACTCTCCCGTATTAAAAAGCTTTGAAGTTCCTCCGGCAAATACCATAAGACCCTCAGTAAGCTCATCGACAGGAGTTGTCTCGTTTATCTTTGTTATATCGGTTCTCATTTTTTTCTCCAATCAATTTATTTCTTTATTACAGAGTCAATACTAATCATGCCATAGCATAAAGATTTTTCTCAACACTGTAATATATTTCTTAAATCCTGTGTCATTTTATAAATAATGAAATAATCATGCCTTTTAAAAAGTTATGCTCTGCACTTTTGATGCAGAGCACATTGCCACTTTACATGGCTTAGGACAACTTATTTTTGGCATTTATTTCTTGTCAGCTATTTTATAATTTAACTATATTGATGTTGGGGTCAAAAGGTATTTTGCCCCTTGCATCATGTTAATTTAACTATGCATTTATGCTATGCATTATTTATGCTATGCAGTCATGCTCATATCCTTGTCAATATCTTCTGCAAGTGTATCAAATGTCATCTCAAGTGCTTCCATATTTCCGTCGATGACCTCTGGCTTCTTAGCAAATTTGTGCTGGTATGAAGCTCTCATTTCTCTGATAAATGTATCTCTCGGCATTACATTGCTTACGGCAACTACTGCTGCGAGCATCGGTGAGTTAGGGAAGTTCTTTCCGAGTGTTTTTACTGAAATGTGTCTTGCATCTACGGTATAAACCTTTCCCTCATATCCTTTGAGCTTTTCCTTAATCTCGTCTCTTGACTTTGGTGTGTTGATAATGATAGCACCGTCTTTCTTAAGACCTGCCGTAACATCTACTGAGTCAAGAAGTGTCTCATCTACAACAACCACATAATCAGGTGTGTATATATTGGAATGAATACGGATCTTGTCTTCGCTTATTCTGTTGTAAGCCGTAATAGGTGCACCCATACGCTCCGGACCATATTCAGGAAATCCCTGAACATACTGTCCTGTCTTAAATGCTACATCTGCAAGAAGTAAAGCTGCTGTCTTTGCTCCCTGACCGCCACGACCATGCCATCTGATTTCGATTCCGTTATTCATGTTAATCCTCCACTTTTACTTGTAATGATGAATTAAATTCATCTTAATAATGTTTTTTTCTCAACTGCAAATACTATTATAAACACATATAAAAAAAAGTAAATACCTTTCATTCAATTTTTTTCATTTTATTGATGAAAGATATTCACTTAAAATAATTTTAGTTTTTCATATTTTAAAACAATAAGTTCGTTCCATCTACAGACATTTCTCAATCTCATCTAATTTATTTTCAGGATTTTTCCACATTTTAATAACCTGTGACTTCTTTGCCACTATCACGCATGGAACATCTTCTATATTATAACTCTGAAGATAATCCTGTATTTTCTCTTTGCTCTCTCCATCACTTTCCTTTGATGTATAGTAAGCCGACATTTCCGTGCTAAACCGTTTTAAGGTCTTTTCAAACTTTTTCTCAAAGTCTTTACTTTCTCTACCTGTTTCCCTGCCTATGTATATCATGACCTCATCATCAGAATTTATATCCTTTTTCAGTTCATCTAATGAAATCCCCCTGAAATATTCTGAGGAGATATAATCCTGCTTTTCCGCCTTGTTCAACTGATGATTTTTTACCGTAAGATAATATTTTACTCCGGCAATGCCGTTAGCGGTAAGCATTGAAACAATAAAAAGTCCTGTAACGATTTTTGCTGCCCGTCTAAACTTCTGCTGTTTTGTTTTAGCAACGCTCCACAACAAAACAAAAAATATGCCGACAGATAAAAACAACGATACCCAGAAAAAGCCCGTTATTGCCTTGCTTAATTCCACATCGGCATACGCATCCCTAAAAAAGCCGCCGTGAACCAGCTCCACAATATTTAGAAGTATTATTAAAAAATCAGCAGCTAAAACATATATTACTTTCTTCATGTCAATATTCCCTCCCTATTGATAGTAATATTAAACGTTTAGTTAGTCTCTTCTACCTACAATTAGACAATATCCGATTTTTCAATTTGTGTCAAGCAGTTTTATCTAATAACCTCTATACATTCTCATTTAATATCATCTCATAAATAACCTGCGCCACACCGTCTTCATCATTAGATGCCGTTATATAATCTGCGGCAGCTTTCACTTCATCCTGTGCATTTGCCATAGCAACACCTATACCTGCATATTTTATCATTGATATGTCATTAAATCCGTCACCACAGGCTATCATATTTTCCCTTGAACTTCCGATTATCTCACAAAGATGTTCTAAAGAAGCCGCCTTGTCTATTCCTTTCGGTGTAATCTCGATAAAAAACGGCTCGGAGCGTGACACATTTATCCTGTCACCAAATCTGTCCCTAAAAGACTGCTCTTTTTCAGGAGCAACCTCCGGCTCTGCTGTTCCAAGACACTTATTGAGAGGAAAATCAATATATTCTATAATATTCTTTTTATATGAAACCGGCAGATGATTTATCCTCGCCTCAAGGTCGATATACTTGTCTGGTCTGTCAGCAGCGATTATCCCTGTCCTGTCATAAGAAACAAGTCCTATATTAAGCTCCTCCGCCAGTTCAAAAAGCTTTGGAACTATATCCTCCGGAAGTGTCTGCTGATAAATAACCTCACCCGTACCACAGTCAGTAATCTGACCGCCGTTAAACGCTGCGATAAAACCGCCAAACTTATCTAGTTTAAGTTTCTTTGCAACAGGCTCCGCCCCCGGCGTAGGTCGCCCCGTCGCAATCACAATCTTATGTCCCTGTCTCTGCAATTCCATAACCGCATCCAAAGTTTTATCAGAAACCTCTTTCTGCGAATTGGTAAGCGTACCATCCAAATCGAGAACAAGAACTTTTTTATCTTTACCTATTTTTGTACTCATTGTTCATTACTCCTCTTTTACGCAAACTGACTATTATAAAGATTATAATAAAATCCTTTTTTCTGCAGCAGTTCATCGTGATTGCCCTGCTCTATTATATTTCCGTCTTTCATTACAAGTATGATATCCGCATTCTGTATCGTTGAAAGCCTGTGTGCAACTATAAAGCTTGTTCTTCCCTCCATCAGCTTTCCAAATGCGTTCTGTATCTTTATCTCAGTTCTCGTGTCTATTGACGATGTTGCCTCATCAAGTATGAGCATTGGCGGTTTTAAGAGCATTACTCTTGTGATACAGAGAAGCTGTTTCTGTCCCTGCGACAATGTATCTCCGTCCTCTTTTATCACCGTGTCATAACCGTTTGCAAGTCTTTTTATAAAGCTGTGTGCGTGGGTTGCTTTTGCCGCCGCTATTACTTCCTCTTTTGTTGCATCAGGTTTTCCCATAACGATATTTTCAAATATAGTACCGTCTTTAAGCCATGTTTCCTGAAGCACCATTCCTATATTTTTTCTGAGACTTGCCCTGGTGAGGTGTCTTATGTCTGTTCCGTCTACTTTTATGCTTCCCTGATTTACATCATAAAATCTCATCAAAAGATTTATAAGCGTTGTCTTTCCGCAGCCGGTAGGTCCTACTATTGCAACTCTCTGTCCCGGTTTTACATCAAGGTTAAAGTCTGTGATAAGTTTTTTATCTTCAACATATGAGAAGTACACTCCCGAAAGTTCCACCTCTCCTTTTACTCCGGTAAGTTCCACGGCATCATCATCCTCCGGTACCTGCGGTTCTTCATCGATAAGTTCAAGAACTCTCGCCGCACACGCAATGGCATTTTGAAGTTCCGTTACTACGCCCGAAATCTCATTGAACGGTTTTGTGTACTGGTTAGCATAACCTAAAAAGCATGATAACATTCCCACTGAAAGGTATCCGTTTAATGCGAAAAATGCTCCCGTCGCTCCTACTCCTGCATACACGATATTGTTGACAAAGCTTGTTGCCGGATTTGTTATTGATGAGAAGAATGTTGCCTGAAGTGAATATTTTTGAAGTCTTTTATTTATATCGTCAAACTTGTCAAGTGCTTCTTTCTCATGTCCGTATGCCTGCACGACTTTCTGGTTTCCTACCATCTCATCTATAAGTGCCGTCTGCTCACCTCTTGTTGCCGATTGCAATTTAAACATAGTGTATGTCTTTCTTGCGATAAAGCTTGCAACAAAAAATGATAACGGTGTTACAAGCACAACGACAAGTGTTATCCATACATTGAGACTTAACATAAAGATAAGCGTTCCAAGTATCGTAAGCACTCCCGTAAATGCCTGTGTAAATCCCATAAGAAGTCCGTCTGCAAACTGGTCGGCATCTGCGATAACCCTGCTCACAACATCACCTGACGGATGTCCGTCTATATATTTTAATGGAAGTATCTGAATTTTTTCAAACGCATCTTTTCTTATATCTCTTACAACATTGTAAGTTATCTTGTTGTTGCAGATGTTCATAAGCCACTGTGCAAGTGCCGTAAACGCTATTATAACTACCATTTTCTTTAAAATAGCCATAAGACCGGTAAATTTGACAGCACCTTTTCCGAGCATCAGGTCGACGGCATTACCCGTAAGTATAGGGAGATAGAGTGTAAGCACTACCGTTATCGCTGCAAGTATCAGTGAAAAAGCTATATAGATGTTGTATTTTTTTGTGTATTTCAAAACACGCTTTATCGTTTCCCACTGTGATTTCTTCTTTTCCATTATGCTGACACCTCCCCATCTGCTTTTTTATCTTTAAACTGTGACATATATATTTCATGGTAAACTTCACAATTTTCAAGAAGTTCATCATGAGTTCCTTTTCCAACGACTTTTCCATCATCGAGTACAAGTATCATATCGGCGTGTTTTATCGATGATGTTCTCTGCGATACGATAAATGTTGTCGGCTCATAGCCAAGCTGTTTAAGTGATTTTCTGAGTTTCGCATCAGTTGCAAAATCAAGTGCCGACGCACTGTCATCTAATATAAGGACTTTCGGCCGTCTTACAAGTGCTCTTGCAATCGTAAACCTCTGTCTCTGTCCACCTGAAAGATTGCGTCCGCTCTGCTCTATCATATAGTCAAGACCGCCCTCTTTGCCTGCAACTATCTCTGCCGCCTGTGCATTTTCAAGTGCAAAATTTATCTCATCATCGGTTGCCTTATCATTTCCCCACTTCATGTTTTCTCTTATGCTGCCTTTAAATAACACGGCTTTCTGCATAACGATACCGACAAGATTTCTTACCTCCGATACTTTATAATCTTTTACATTTTTTCCGTCAATAAGAACTTTTCCTGCGGTCGCATCGTAAAATCTCGGTATAAGATTGACAAGAGAAGATTTTCCTGAACCTGTTCCTCCTATGATACCGATAGTCGAACCGGCAGGAGCCGTAAATGATATGTTTTCAAGCGACTTATCTCCGGCACCCTTATATGTCAGGTCTACATTTTTAAATACAACCTCTGCACCTTTCGCACCGCTGTCTGCCGCTCTATTATCTAAAGCTTTTTCTGAAGCTAGGACATTTTTTCCATCATTGTTCACATTATCATTTGAATTTCCATTCGCAATACCATCTGATTTTTCTATGACTTCGTTATCCGATACAAAATCATCCGTAATCGACGGCTTCATCTCAAATACAGTCTGAATTCTGTTTCCGCAGGCAACAGCCTTTGTAGAAAGCACGATGGTATTTGCAAGTTTTATAAGTTCAACAAGAATCTGTGACATATAATTAACGAGTGCAATGACTTTTCCCTGTGTGAGAAGTCCGCCGTCAACCCTTATCGCACCGACATATAAGAGTACGACAAGTGCGACATTTAAAAAGATATATGTCACCGGATTTGTAAGTGCTGATATTTTTCCGACAAGAAGCTGAAGATTTGTAAGCATCTGGTTCTCATTATTGAAATCCTCTTTCTCCGCTTCCTCTTTGTCAAATGCCCTGATGACACGCACACCGGTAAGATTTTGTCTTGTCCTGCCGAGTATCTTGTCAAGACCTGCCTGAACTTTTCTGTAAAGCGGCATACTTACAGCCATTATTCCAAGTACGACAACGGCAAGGATTGGGATAACAACGGCAAACACTATTGCAGCTTTTACATCAACCGTAAATGCCATGACCGCCGCGCCAAACACTATAAACGGCGAGCGCAGAAACAGTCTGAGTGCCATATTTACACCTGACTGCATCTGATTTATGTCACTTGTCATTCTGGTAATGAGAGTTGAGATACCGACCGTATCCATCTCCGTAAATGAAAGTGACTCAATATGTTTAAAAAGTCCATGTCTTAGATTTGTGGCAAATCCGACTGCCGCTTTAGCCGCAAAATACTGTGCCGTTATTGAACTTAAAAGTCCGACTGCCGCTAAAAGTATCAAGACACCTCCGTAGACAAGTATAAAATGAGAATCACTCTTTGCGATTCCGTCATCGATTATCTTTGCCATCACGATAGGCACCGTAAGGTCAAAACAAGCCTCTAACAGCTTGAACAAAGGACCGAGGACACATTCCTTTTTGTAGTCCTTTATATACTTTAATAACTCCTTCATGTTTTCCTCCATCTTTAAAGTTTTGTGGATTGCTGTATTTCTACGCAATTTATTTATTGTCGCACAGGCTGACAGATAATGTCAAGTTGTGTGGTGATTAGATAAGTATGTCCTGCCGCACCTAAAAACAATATTTTAGGGAACTCTATTATAAAATAAAGTTCCCCTGTTCAAATTATTTCTATTCGCCCCAAAAATCAGCAGACTCCTGCGTTCTGCCTGATATTCCAAATAATTTCATTATATAATCTTCTTTCTCATTAAACATATTTACTATAATTACCTTATCGTCTTCTATTCTATATATAAAATAATTATGACCAATAAAAATATAATAATAATCTGTTTCTGCATCATATAATTCCGCAATTCTTTTTCCCATTTCACTAAATTGCTCCAGCTTCCTTACTGAATTTAATATTTTAGCAACCGTTTTTTGAGAAAATTGTTCACCATACCGCAAAGTCAGTTCATCTCGTAAATCTATTAATTTTCTTCTGACTATTTGCGAATACTCTATTTTGTGCAATCAATTTACCCCCAATTCCTTCTCTAGCTCATCAGCCGAGACAGTACCTTCTTCTCTAATCGATTTTTCAGCTAAAGCCATCTCATACTTAAATTTATATAATGCTAAATTTTCTTCCAATTCATCTAACTCCTGCATATCAATCATAGTTATATTTCCATGTCCGTTTTTCGTCAGATAAACTCTGGAACCATACTTTACCTCATTTACAACTGATGTATAATTTCTTAAATCCGATATTGGTTTAATATTTGGCATATTATCCCCTCCATTCCTGTGCTGTTTTGTGCAAAGCAAAAATCCTGAGTATAAAAAATTAGGTTTTGATATTAACACTATTATACTATATACATCTTTTTTTGCAACATAATTAACACGCGAATTTTACAGCACTATTTTCTCGGCGGCTTTGGTCCCATATACTGATAAAAATATGTTTTCATCATACCGTTATATATCTTGCGGTTTTTGTCCGCTTTCCTGCCGATATATTTTTCAGCCTGCTCATAAGCGGTTATAAGATACATCGACCATGAGTCGAGACTTCTGTAGACATTTCCTATCTCTTTATAAAGTGACGGCATCTCATCCGGCTCATCAAGTCGTCTTCCATACGGTGGATTTGTTATGATAAAACCATACTTCTTGCGGTGGCTCGTCTGGTTTAAAGGTCGTCTCTGGAAATGCACAAGATGGTCTACCTCCGCATTTCTCGCATTTTCCATTGCAGCTTTTATCGCATTTTCACTTATGTCGTAACCCTGTATATCCATCTCTATGTCCCTGATTATCATATCCTCAGCTTCGTCGATGGCATCGTACCACTCTTTTTTAGGAATGATATGTGTCCATTCCTCTGAGATAAATGAACGGTTCATGCCCGGTGCGATATTTGCTCCTATCATCGCCGCTTCAATCGGAAATGTACCACTCCCACAGAACGGGTCTAGCAATATGCGGTCTTTATTCCACGGTGTGAGCATGATAAGTGCCGCCGCAAGCGTTTCCGTGATAGGTGCTTTCACGGTTGCAAGACGATAACCTCTCTTGTGAAGTGACTCTCCTGATGTGTCAAGTCCAACCACGACTTCGTCTTTCATTATCGTTACTCTCACCGGATAACTTGCACCGTCCTCCTGAAACCAGCTTACATTATATTTGGATTTTAGTCTGTCAACCATTGCCTTTTTCATAATGGACTGTATGTCTGACGGACTGAATAACTTACTTTTTATCGATGTGGCTTTCGTTACCCAGAACTTTCCGTTCTCAGGAATGTAGTTCTCCCACGGCAGAGCCTTTGTTCCCTCAAAGAGTTCATCAAATGTAGTTGCCTTAAAGCTGCCAACCTTAAGAAGTATCCTCTCTGTTGTCCTGAGAAATATATTTGCACGGCAGATTGCATCCGAGTCTCCCGTAAATGTCACTTTTCCATCTTCTACTTTTACTATATCATAGCCGAGTCTTATTATCTCTTTCTTTAAAACCGCCTCCAGTCCAAAATGACATGGTGCGATAAATTCATATTTTCCCACGATTATCTCCATTCCTATACTGTCTTTTACAAGTATCACATTTTAATAAAATATATATTCAATATAAAAATCAAAATATTCCGTCACCGGATATGGCATACAGATAATCTACTATCTGTTTTATCGAATCCACAGTTTCTCTCTGATATACCGTTTCTCTTTCCAATTCATGAGATACATTATTTACCTCAAATGAAGTTTCAAGCAGCTTATTTAATATATTTTCAATTCCCTGTAATGCTTCTTCTTTTTCATTCTCGTCATCTGACTTGAGAGCCGCAAAGAGTTCTTTTGCATCACTGAGCAATGTAACTATACGGTCAGTTATATTTATTGAATCAAATGACATCTGCTCAAGATTCATCATTGTATTTTCCATTCTCTCCAATACAACTTCCGTAGTTTTTTCTGTTTCTTTCAACTCCATTTATATTTCCTCCAGCAATTCATATATACTCTTAACTCCTACAAGTTTCATCCCTTTTAACTGTGACCTGTCAATACTTAAACTGTCACAATTTACTTTAGGCATAATACATCTGTCAAATCCAAGTTTTGCAGCTTCAAGAACTCTCTGCTCCGCCTGGTTTACTGCTCTTACTTCGCCTACAAGTCCAACCTCGCCAAAACATATCGTCTTACTGTCAATAGCTATATTTTTATAACTTGAAAGTACAGCAAGAACTATACCCATGTCAAGTGCCGGCTCGTTTATCCTCAGACCTCCTGCGACATTGATATACGCATCACAGTCGCCCAGATGCAGCCCTATCCTTTTTTCTATTACTGCCAATAGAAGATTTACCCTGTTATAATCAGTACCCGCTGATGTTCTTCTAGGCATATTAAAATTAGTGCGGCACACAAGTGCCTGTACCTCTACAAGTATCGGTCTTGTTCCCTCTATAGAGCACGCAACGACCGACCCTGCTTCATTTTCAGGTTTTCCCTGAAGCATATATTCAGATGGATTTAGGACTTCCCTAAGACCGTCCGAACGCATCTCAAATACACCAATCTCATTTGTCGAACCAAATCTGTTTTTTACTCCTCTTAAAAATCTGAACGATGCACCACCGTCTCCCTCAAAGTAAAGCACAGTATCTACCATATGTTCAAGGACTCTCGGTCCTGCCACAACACCTTCTTTTGTCACATGACCGACGATAAACACCGTTATGTGAAGTCCTTTTGCTATCCTCATAAGAATACTCGTGGCTTCTCTTACCTGGCTTACGCTTCCCGGTGCAGAACCTACATCTTCCCTATACATGGTCTGTATCGAGTCTATTATGACAACATCGGGCATCATGTCAGTTATGCTGTTTGATATTATATCAAGATCAGTCTCACATAATATGGAAATATCTCTCGAAAATGTTCCAAGTCTCTCGGCTCTCATTTTTATCTGACGAAGTGATTCCTCACCTGATACATAGAGAACTTTTTTATTCTCATCCGAAAGATTTCTGCACATCTGAAGCAGAAGTGTTGATTTTCCTATGCCGGGATCTCCTCCCACGAGCACAAGAGAACCGACAACGATACCTCCGCCGAGAACTCTGTCCATCTCTGATATTTTTGTACTTATTCTGTTTTCATCATCTGTGGTAACATTAGAAAGCAGCGTCGGAACTGCATCCTTTTTAGTCGCAGAAACGGTACCCGAAACTCCCGGTACCGTTTTTGCAACTGGTTCTTCAACGAATGAATCCCACTCATGACATCCGGGACACTGTCCAAGCCACTTAGATGATTCATATCCGCACTGCTTACAGAAAAAAACCGTCTTTTTTTTAGATTTTGCCATATTTATCCTCATTATCGGTTACTGTTCACACATAGGTATGAACAGCAACGATTATTGTGTCTTTTTACACTACTTGGCAAGTTTGTAATATTACAACTTAACAACCTGAATCTTATACTGCTTTTCAGGCTCTATCTCTACGCTTATACTAATCTTTCCTGCAAGATTTGACTTCATTTTACCGATATTTGTGCCGTCTACAAATACTTTGTATTCCGTATCAGGCTCAAGTTCAACAGTGATAGAGCTGTCTTCCCAGCCCTCTACCATGAAGCTCATTTCACTCTCAGTATTCTTCATCTCAGTTACAACAGTTCCCGGTACTGATTCATAAACGAACAATCCGTTTTTCTCAAGTTTTGTTATCTCTTTAAAGGTCTTTACCTTATATAAGTCTCCCTCGTACTCAAAATCAGATTTTTTCTGTTTTGTGTCAAACTCAAAATTTCCAAAACTTAATGTTCCGTCGTTCTCCTTGCGAATCAATTCCTTTATAACAGCCATGATCTTTCCTCCTATGTCCTTTTTATTTTGAAGAAATAATTATGCGGAATGAATAACTGTTTCACATATATTTTCTTTCCGCTTATTGTATTTTGACTTAAGCAACAGCTCATCCTTTCCTTTATGACTGAACTGTTACTGATTTAATCTTAGGATATCACATTTTGTTGCAATTTGCAAAAAAATATGTCAGATTTTAATCACTTTTTTGTAACAGTTCAGCCATAAAAATATAATCGGTAATATCTGAGCTTGCTCATTGTATTGCTGATTATATTTTTATGGAAGGCTGAACTGTTATCACTTTTTGTAGTTTTTTACAATTTTGATTTCCTTTATAAATTTATCCGCAAATGACTAGTTTATTTTGAAATCGCAGCACATTTCTACTGCTTTGCCGATATGATTATCTTTTTGTCAGTTTCATCATAATCAATATCTACTTTTTCTCCTGCCTTAACTTCTCCTGCAAGAAGTTTATCCGCAAGAAGATCTTCTATCTCAGTCTGTATTGCTCTCCTTATAGGTCTTGCACCATAATTTTTGTCAAATCCCTTGTCGGCAATATGTTCTACTGCTTTCTCTGATACATCAAGTTTTATACGCATCTGTGCATTGGTTCTGCTGCTAAGGTTTCTGAGCAGTATTCTTACTATCTCTTTGAGATTTTCTTTGGTGAGCATATGGAATACGAGCACTTCATCAATCCTGTTTATAAACTCAGGCTTAAAGATTTTCTTTACTTCATCCATAACGCCCTCTTTCATCTTATTGTAATCGGCTTCTTCACTGTTGTCAGTGCCAAATCCAAGATGACTAGGGGACACGATACGCTGTGCACCTGCATTTGATGTCATAATGATAATGGTATTCTTAAAACTTACCTTTCTTCCCTGTGCATCCGTAACATGACCATCTTCAAGTATCTGAAGAAGAATGTTAAATACATCAGGATGAGCTTTTTCTATCTCATCAAAGAGTACGACTGAATAAGGATGTCTCCTCACTTTTTCACTTAACTGGCCGCCCTCCTCGTATCCTACATATCCCGGAGGTGAACCTATCATTTTTGAGACACTGTGTTTCTCCATGTATTCGGACATATCAACTCTTATTATCTCATTTTCTTTTCCGAATACAGCTTCGGCAAGTGCTTTTGAAAGTTCAGTTTTACCTACACCTGTAGGTCCTAAGAAAAGAAATGAGCCTATCGGTCTGTTTGGATCTTTAAGACCTACCCTTCCTCGTCTCACGGCTTTTGATACCGCTTCGATAGCTTCTTCCTGTCCGACTACTCTCTCATGGAGTATGCTCTCAAGTTTTTTAAGACGCTCTGTCTCTTCCTCCTGAAGCTTCTGAACCGGTATTTTTGTCCAGTCGGCAATAACCGCTGCCACATCATTTTCACCGACACACACTTCTTTGCTGTTCTTCTCTTTTTCTATGTCAGTGCGAAGCTTTTCAAGTCTGTTTTCAGCATCGGACTGCATTTTCTTAAGTTCTCCTGCATGGGCATAATCTTCATTTCTTATGGCATCTTCTTTTTCTCTTTCCCATCTTAATATATCTTCTTCAAGCTCACGCAGTTCAGGTGTTGAAAGGTATCTGCTAAGACTTACTCTGGCTCCTGCTTCGTCAATGACATCTATTGCCTTGTCAGGGAGAAACCTGTCATTTACATATCTCTCAGACATTTTTACCGCTGATACGATGGCACTGTCACTTATCTTCACTCCGTGGTGCTCCTCATATCTCTCTTTAAGTCCTGCAAGTATCGCAATAGTTTCCTCCGTGTCAGGCTCACTTACATCTACAGGCTGGAAACGGCGTTCTAATGCTGCATCTTTTTCTATATACTTACGATACTCATCGAGAGTTGTCGCACCGATAAGCTGAAGTTCACCTCTTGCAAGTGACGGTTTTAATATGTTTGCCGCATCAAGTGCACCCTCTGCACCACCTGCTCCAATAATAGTGTGTATCTCATCTATAAATAAGAGAATATTTCCCGACTGTGTAACTTCTCTGACAGCCCTCTTTATCCTTTCCTCAAACTCTCCTCTGTACTTTGAACCTGCAACCATTCCTGAAAGGTCAAGAGTGAGCACCTTTTTGTCCTTAATAATATCAGGCACATCGCCTGCCGCAATCTTTTGTGCAAGTCCCTCAACTACTGCCGTCTTACCTACACCCGGCTCTCCTACAAGACACGGATTGTTCTTTGTTCTTCTGCTTAGTATCTCTATAAGCCTTGTAATCTCTCTGTCCCTGCCTATGACCGGATCAAGTTTTCCGTCTTTTGCATACTCAGTAAGATTTCTGCTGTACTGGTCAAGTATCGGTGTTGCAGATTTATTCTTTCTGCTTTTCTGCATCATATACTCGTTTTTGGCACTGTTCACATCCTGTCCCGTTGCCGTGAGAAGATCCACATAGAGTTTCTGAACATTTATCCCTCTCGTATTGAGAAGTCTCACTCCAAGACACTCCGTCTCCTTAAGCAATGCAATAAGGATATGCTCTGTTCCCGCCTGAGACGAGCCTAATCTCTCCGCTTCTGTTATGCTGTTTTCAATAATCTTTCTGGCTCTCGGTGTATATTGCGGTCTTTCTGCTACCGCTACTCCCCCGCCTGTCTCTATCATTTCCTCTATAAGAACTCTGAGTTTTTCTTCCTCCACTCCGTTCTCACGCATAACCTCTGCTGCAACACCCTTGGTTTTCACAAGTGCTATAAGCAGATGTTCAGTTCCAATATAACCGTGTCCAAATGATTTTGCGACACTCAACGAATTATCAAGTGCTTTTTGTGCACTTTTGGTAAATTTATTTCGCATACGCTCAAAACTCCTTCATTTTATTAGTCTGCCTGCAACAGTCCATTCTTTAATCTCTTATGTTCATAAACCTGAAACAGGCTGTCAATCGCTGCCATGCAGCTTTTTATTTGATAATTTTTATACTCACTCTCTATGCCAATAATGTGTGATATTATCATTTTCTTCCTCCGGCAAATCTGAATTTGATTTTTCGTCATTATTTTCAAACATCACGTTTTCTGATATATCATATTGTGACATATCTGCTCCTGATATATCTTTTTTTGACACACCATCTTTTAATCTGTCAAACTTCGACAATTTTTCATCATATGGATGTTTTATCTTTCCCATATATTCTATTGTATCTGTGCTGTCAACAGTTCCGCCATTATCAATGCCTCCGATTCCGTCACTGCCGTCTGAAATATCACCGTATGCACCTATAATATTATTATTCTGCCGATAATGCAAATATATTGTTATCATTCCTATAAACATCAACAGACATATGATAACCATTATACCAATAATATATTTCATTGTCTTTAATTTTGTGTCGTTTACGGAATCTGAACCAACGACAGCATTTCCGATACTTTCTTTATACCATGATTTTACTTTATCATAAGGCATAAAACTGTCGTTTTCCGTATCATACAGATAAAACTCAGGATTTTTTCTTCCTTTCTTGCAATAGATAAGCACAAACTTATGCTCAAGATTTCCCTCCGTGGCATATGCCGTTATCACATGACCGCTTATAACAATCTCCGTTTTACCAAAGCCTGTAGGAATATCCTTGTCGTCCTCAAGCGTGACAACCTTATATTCTTCATTATAATGAATGGTTATGACACTGTTCTGATATGTTGCGGTCACACTTTTAACAGCATCTTTTGTAGTGTTTTTTTTATCACCATTAGTTGTCTTTTTCTTTGTTTCAGGCTTTGGACTTTCACTTGGTTTTATGTCCTTTTTCGCAGCGTCATCTTTATTTTTTTTGCCATCGTCAGGTTTTACCGTACCCGTCGGTTCTTTTCCGACAGGCTCCTTTTTATCTTCTTTTGGCTTTGCCGTTGCTTTTTTGTTGCTTTTAACCATTATATTAAGCGTATCAGAAGATACTGACATCTTCGAGGAATCCTCTGCATTATATACCGCATATGGCTGCTTTAATTCTATTGATGTGCTGCCCTCTTTTCTCGCAACAAACTTAATTGAATATTTAAGACTGTTTACCCCTGTCTCCCTGCCTGTATCTTCTATCTGAAACTGATTGTCATTGCCGTTTGCGACACTTCCGCCTGTCATGTACTGAAGAACTCTGCTGTCATAAGAAAAACTGCCCTCAAATCCACTCATGGCATCAGAGGAATTTACCGTGATTATCACATAAACTATGTCCCCTTTTGAAACCTGAGCAGACGATGCCTTTACCGATACCTCGGCACTTGCCGCACTTACATTTACCGTTTTTGCATTTATGCATATCATCAAAAAGAATAATGCAAATGCAAGTTTATAAAATATATTAATTTTTCTCTCTTTCTTCAATCAAATCCCCCCTGCCAACAAAGTGCAACGAATAATTACCAGCAAACGGTATCATAATTTTTTCTAATACTTCTCACTTCTACACAATATAATTTAAAACAATAC
>JBNMLR010000010.1:0-19287 GCA_050874945.1 Butyribacter sp.
ATTATCCTCTAACGATATAATATTTTCATTTTCACTGTAATTGCTCTGTCCTGCGAATTCTGAAGCATCAGGTATGCGGTGTGCACCTGTATTAAAGTCTGCACCCTGTGAAGCCCCAAATGAGTCTATTCTCTTTGCGGCACCGGTCGATGTACCTATGCTGCCTGACTGACTGCCAAAGTCAGAACCCGCCATTCCTGCATTGTTTTTAAGATTATAATTTCCAAGAAGCACCTTAAGGTTCTGAGCCTGATTTGAAAGCTGTTCACTTGCGGCTGCACACTGTTCGCTTGTAGCTGAATTATTCTGAACAACTGATGAAACCTGTCCGATAGCTTCGTCTATCTGACCGAGTGCTGTTGCCTGCTCATTTGAGGACTCTGCGATATTTGCAACTATCTTGACTATCTCCTCAACATTTCCTGCTATTGCTGCAAGTTTTGAAGATGTCTCACTGGCTATAACTGAACCGTTCTGAGTCTTTTCGATAGAATCCTCTATCATTTCGGCTGTCTCACTTGCTGCTGCCGCACTCTTTGCTGCAAGGTTTCTTACTTCCTCAGCTACTACTGCAAATCCCTTGCCGTGCTCACCTGCTCTCGCAGCCTCTACTGCTGCGTTAAGCGCAAGGATGTTTGTCTGGAATGCAATGTCATCGATTGTCTTGATAATCTTTGATATATTCTCTGATGACTCTGTGATATCCTGCATTGCTGACATCATTCTGTTCATCTCATCTGTTCCGGCTGCTGCCTCATCCTTTGCCTGATTTACAAGTTCTTCAGCTTCTTTTGCCTCCTCGGCATTCTGCTTGGTTCTCGATGTAACCTCAGTAATAGATGCTGTTACCTGCTCGATAGCACTTGCCTGCTCTGTTGAGCCCTGTGCAAGCGACTGGCTTGCTATAGCAACCTGCTGTGCTCCTGCACCTACCTGATATGCAGATTCTTTGATATTTCCAAGTGTCTTATTGTTTGAGTCAACCATAAGTTTAAATGCATGACCAAGTTCATCTGCCGGTGATTTCGGATTTATCTGCATTGAGAGATTTCCATTCGCAACTTCATTTGCAACATTTACCTCTCGTTTCATTCTGTCAACAACATCATTAAAACTGTTTATCATTCTTCCAAGCTCATCATTTGTTGTTGCAACAAGCTTTTCATCTGAAATGTCACCTTTTGAAATCTTTTCTGCTCTTTCTGTAAGTGCCTTGATAGGTTTTGTGATAAATCTTGTAAATGTAGTCGCAATACATATAAGTGCGATTATACAAACAACCGCTATAATCACAAGTACAACTGTTGAGCGTTCATTACGGGTATCTACACTTTTTCTTCCTGAATCACTTTTATCGTTAAAATATTTTGATACATTTGATACTTCTTCGTCTACATCACTTGAAACAGATTTGATAGACTTATCATATATCTTCATTGCCTGAGTATATTTTTTCTGTGAAACAAGAGTCATTATCTGCTTAAATGCCGTTGTTCCATCGTTTAATATCGTTTTAACATTTTCAAGAGATGTTTTAGCCTGTCCGTTCTCGTCTGTCTTTGGAATAGAATCTATAAGATCGTCAAGCTCTTTTGCACAAGTCTCTGATAAATCAGTAATATCTGTTGTGAGTGAACTTAAATCCACACCGTCATCTGCAGCATACGCATAACTTGACAACAGACTCTCAAGTTCCTTGTAATCTTTTGTAAATGTTCCAACATCAATGCATTTCTGTGTATAAGTGTCATACACCTTATCATACTTGCCTGCTATCGTTCTCTGAGCATTTATTGCCATAAGACTGAATACTATCAGGATGATAATAGCAATTCCATAGCCAATAAAAGTCTTTTTAGCTAAACTTAAGTTCTTCATATATTTTTCCTCCGTTTATATTGATTTATATTTATTCTTCTTCCTCTGTTTCATCTTCTGCTTCATCGTCTTTTTCAGGTTCCGGGTCATTGATAAGTTTGTCCGGGTCAAGCAAAAGCTTAACTTCACCGTTTACCCTGCCTATTCCAAACACATATTTTTTTGCCTGCATTGCAAGGTCACTGACACTTGGCGGAGGAGTTATCTCTTTTTCAGCAAATGCTGCAACTTCATCAATCTCATCTACGATAAGACCTATTACCGTTGACTTGACATCTATAACTATAACGCAAGTCCTGTCATTATACTCAAGCGGTTCTTTTCCAAACCTTATCCTTACATCTATGACAGGTATGATTTTTCCTCTCAGGTTTATAAGTCCTATAAGATAATCCTGCGTTTCAGGCACTTTTGTAATCTGCGATAAGCCGATTATCTCGTTTACATATCTGATTGAAATACCATATATCTCGTCTGCACATTTAAATGTCATATACTGTTCTTTTTGAATTTCGTCTTCAACAATGACATCCGGTATATCAATTTTTCCTTCGGTTAAATCCATTCTGCACCTCCATCAATTCATCACAAGTCCGCCTGTGTCAAGTATCAGGCTGATACTTCCGTCACCAAGCTGCGTACATCCCGATATGCCTTTTACTTTCTTTACATAGGAAGGTATAGGCTTGACAACTATCTCCTGTTCGCCGACCAGACTGTCAGCAAACACCGCAAGTTTCCTGTCCTCATGATTAAGTATGATAACTATTCCGTCTTCAATTTCTTCAACCGCATTATCAAGATGATAAAATCTGTTTAATCTGATAAGCGGATAACATTCCTCCCTTATCATGACATATTCTTCACCGTCAGGCTCTATTATAAGTTTGTCTTTCTCAATGCGTATGAACTCCGTAACTGAATTTGTCGGTGTAACAAAGTTTGTCTCTCCGACAGAAAAGATTATTCCGTCGATTATCGCAAGTGTGAGCGGAATCTTCATCGTCATTGTAGAACCCTGTCCTTCAACACTCTCAATATCAAGCACACCGCCAACCTGCTGGATATTCTTGACAACAACATCCATTCCTACACCTCTGCCCGAATACTCAGTAACTTTCTTCTTTGTAGAAAAACCGGGTGCCGTTATGAAGTTGAATATCTCTTTTTCAGTAAGGTCCTTTTCTGATTTATTTCCCAAAAGACCGTTTGCTTTAGCCTTTGCAAGGATTTCATCCTTTTTAAGACCCTTACCGTTATCCGATACTGAAATCCATACCTGACCGCCCTCGTTCTTAGCTTCGAGCACAACCTTACCCTTTTCCGTCTTTCCGAGTGCCTTTCTGTCCTCGTCACTCTCGATACCGTGGTCGACAGAGTTTCTTATAAGATGCATGAGAGGGTCTGATATATGTTCGATAATATTCTTATCAACCTCAGTGTCCTCACCGATAACCTCAAGTTCTATATCCTTTCCAAGCTTTTTGGAAGTATCATAAACTATTCTGTTCATCTTCTGGAATGTATTTTTAAGCGGCATCATGCGCATCGCCATTATGGCATCCTGAAGTTCTGATGTTATCTTTGAAAGCTGGCCCGCTGACTTCTGGAAGTTCGTAAGGTCAAGTCCCGGCACTTTAAGATCCGGATTTTGCAAAACTACCGCTTCTGCGATAACAAGCTCTCCGATAAGATCCATCAGTAGATCCATCTTCTTGATATTTACACTGATAAAGCTCTGTGCCTCTCCTTTCTTGACCGGAGGTCGTTTTGGCTTTTTCTTTGGCTTTGCTTTCTGCCCTGCCTTATCCGTTTCGTTTTCTGTTTCCTTAGTCTGTTTGTCAGCTTCTTCTTTTTCTTCCTGCGAGCTGCCCGGTTTCTGACTTTCCACAAGTATCGTAGGTTTCTCTACCGGAGCCGTAAGAACATCCCCTGCACTCGACACCGGTTTACTCTCGGCCTCCACGCAGAAATCAAGAAATTCATCACTGGTACACTCTTCTATCTCTATATTTTCTATACCTGCACTTGAATTTATAAGTTCAGTTATAGCCTGTGGTCCCTCTGTCGTCTGAAGTGCAATCCTGAAACCAAATTCAAGGACAACATCGGCA
Organism: Butyribacter sp.; assembly: GCA_050874945.1. Taxonomy (GTDB): domain Bacteria; phylum Bacillota; class Clostridia; order Lachnospirales; family Lachnospiraceae; genus Butyribacter. The sequence continues at coordinate 3,993 of JBNMLR010000010.1, forward strand.
CTGTCAGGATTTGAGATAATGTCCGATGGCGTATAAAGTATATCCTCAGCAATCCCTTTAAGTGAATTGACAGCCATATATGCTCTTATATTTGCCATCTCAGTCTCTTTATAATATGTAATATATATTTTGTAGAATTTGCTGTTTTCAGATGCCACAGGTGCAATATAAAAATGTGGTTTTTCACTTTCTTTTGCCTTTTCCTGCTTTTCGGCAATAACCTGTTCTGCGTCTTTATCTGATTTGTTCTGAATTTTCTTTAAAAACTTATCAAGTTTCTCTATCAATGCTGCCGGATCTTCGTCAGGATCAGCACCATCTTTTATCTTTTCCAGTTCTTCTGTTATAAAATCCGATACTTCAAGTACATCATCAACAAGCTCGTCATGCGGTACATCATCAGGATGACTTTCCCTGATAAAATAAAATACATCTTCCAGTTTATGTGCAAGTGTTGCAACATTCTGAAACATCATAACTGCCGATGATCCCTTTATAGTATGCATGATACGAAATATCTCGTTTACATTGTCCTCGTCAAACTCTCCAACATCCTTACTTTCAAGACAAATGTTTTCGAGGTTTTCAAGTCCCTGCTCAGTTTCAAAGATGAACATATCGAGCATACCTTCGGTAATCATATCATCTCCCATAACACCCTCCTATTCTGTCTGTACTGTTTATTCAGCCGTTTCATAGCGGCGGTCTATTTTATTTTCCGTGTCCCAGTCCCTTTTGCATAACACAAAAATTTATGATAAGCAAACCGGCACGGTTCTAGTCAATAAGTTCAAGTTTACGAAGCACGCTCTCAAATTTCACCTGGTCGATAGGCTTTCCTGCATATGCAACACAGCCAAGATCAAACGCTTTATTTACATTTGCCCCCTCATTGAGTGCTGTTGTCATAATTATCTTTGCTCTCTGATCCTCTGGAATCTTTCTCTCCTGCTCAATATCTCTTATTGCTTTAAGTGCCTGATAACCGTCAAGTGCCGGCATCATAATGTCAAGGCACACAAGATCGTATGGTGTATCAGCGTCAAGTGCCATAAGATATGCATCTACTGCCTCCATACCGTCTACAGTAATATCACATTCACCAAATTTTGATAAAAATTTAAGCATAAACTTTCTGCTTGCAAAATCATCCTCTGCTATTAATATTCTCATAATTTCTTCCTCCTGTTATCTGAAATTTTTATATTTATTTCTATCTGTTTCCTATAAAAAAGTTTTACTATGGAATAGTATTCAAAATATTATATATTTTGGACGCTATATTCTCAAGCGGCTCCTGATACTCTACGGCACCTATGTCATATGCAACCTTTGGCATCCCATAGACAACACAGCTTTTCTCATCCTCTCCGATAGTGTGTGCTCCTCTTTTTCTCATGGCAAGAAGCCCTCTCGCACCATCTGAACCCATACCTGTAAGTATGACCCCGACGGCATCACTCGCCGCCGCTTTTGCAACGGATTTAAACAAAACATCCACTGACGGACAATGACCGCTTACTTTCTCTGCTTCAAAACATTTGACATAATATCTTCCATTTTCACGCATAAGCGTCATATGTTTATCTCCGGGAGCTATAAGTATCTTGCCGTCCTCCACAAGATCACCGTCCTTTGCCTCCCTGACTTTGACCCGACATTCTTTGTCAAGCCTTTCCGCATACATCTCCGTAAATCCCGGAGGCATATGCTGCACAATGACCGTTCCCGGAATGTTCGGATAAAAATTTTTGACAACACTTAGTATCGCCTCCGTCCCTCCGGTAGATGCCCCTATCGCAACTATTTTATTGTTGTATTTTCTGTTAAAATTATTGGGAGAAACCGCTATCTGCTTTTTCTTCTCCTCGGCAAGTTTATCATGATATGCCGATTTTACTTTTGCTATAAGTTCCTCATGCACCCATTTATATATTGCATCACCATCCATGTCATGCGGCTTTTGAAGATAATCAGCCGCCCCGTAAATGGCATAATCAGTCGGTGTCTGCTGCATCGAACTTATCATTATGACTTTCATCGGATGCTGCGGCATAAGTTTTTTCATAAACTCTATACCATTCATCCTCGGCATCTCTATATCAAGTGTCATAACATCAGGATTAAATCTGATTATCATATCCCTTGCCTGATATGGATCTCCCGCCATGGCAACGACTTCTATCTCAGGGTCTTCGTCAAGAAATTCTGACAACATTTTTCTAAACATCATCGAATCGTCAACTACCAGAACCTTTACCCTCCTCATATAATCCCTCATTTCCTTTATCTGTCACTCCCGTATCTGTCGGGAATAACCTTATATTTTTCTGTATATCGACGGCTGTATATACATAAATCCTGATTTTATCTTATCTATACTCTCCGTCGTACCGATAAAAAGGTACCCGCCATCTTCCATATGATCATATATCTTTTTCAAAAGATTAAGCTTCGTCTGATCCTCAAAATATATCATAACATTTCTCAGAAATACTACCTGAAATCTTCCCTTAAACATTATATCATCCATAAGGTTAAATCTTTTAAAGACAATCTTCTTTCTGAGTTCTCTGCTTATCTGAAACTGCTCATCATTTATTTTTCTGAAATACTGTCTTTTCCACCTGTCTGGAAGACTTTCTATCTGTTCCGCAAGATAAATCCCATCACTTGCTTTTTGTAAAACTTCCATTGAAATGTCAGTTGCAAGAAGCTGGGTATCCCAACCTGGTTCCATACCGAAATAATCATTTAATATCATCGCTATGGTATATGGTTCTTCACCTGTTGACGCTGCCGCCGACCATATCCTTACATCTTTTGCCCCGGCTTTCTTTTGTCTTATCCAGGGAAGTACATATCTGTTCAGATATTCAAAATGCATAAATTCACGCATGAAAAATGTATGATTTGTCGTCAATATATTTATCATGTCGCCTGCCTCTTCACCATCCGGTGATGAAGCTATCCTGTTGATAAATTCACCATAACTCGTATAACCGTTTTTTAAAAGATAGTTTTCAAGTCTTCCCTCTATCAATACTCTTTTATGTCCAAGTTCTATGCCATAACGGTTATGCATATATTCAACTATCCAATTAAATTCTTTTTCTGTCAGTTTCATTTTTAGAAAATTCCCTATTATTTCATGCTGCAAATCAATATCACTGATTATGTCTTTTTATCGCTGCCGCACCTCAGATACAGGTTATAAAATTTTATTTGTATCTTACACCTGCATCACATAGTTACAAGAACAAAATCCGTTCTGCCATCATCCTCTATGTTCATAACTATATAGGTAGGTCTGAATCCATCCTGTCTCGGTCTTGAAATACTTCCCGGATTTATGACGGTCACATCTCCATTCTTTTCAATAACAGGTTTGTGCGAGTGCCCAAACATCACTATATCTGCACCGTTTTCCTTTGCAATATCTCTCATCGTCGGTATTCCAAATTCTCCTCCATAACCGTTTCCATGTGTTATAAATGCTTTATGCTCACCTATCTGAATAAGCTTCGCACCCTGAAGCTCGTTGCCATAATCACAATTTCCTTTTACCATCTCAACCGGACAGTCAACAAGCTCTCTGATTCTGTCAGGACTACACTCCATGTCTCCAAGATGTATCATCATGTCCATGGTACCTGCCATGTTTTTAACCGCCTGTATCAGGTTTCTGTTATTTCCATGAGAATCGCTGACAATAAGTATCTTCATCGCCATCTATAACACTCCCTCCAACTTTTTATACATTGCCGTAAGAGCTCTTCCTCTGTGGCTTATCTCATTTTTATCCTCAGGTGAAAGCTCTGCCGTTGTGCATCCCTTTTCAGGAAGATAAAATATGGGATCATAGCCAAAACCATTTTCACCTTTTTCTTCATATCCTATCTGCCCCTCTATCGTACCTCTTGTCGTGATAACATTTCCGTCAGGCATAACGCAGGCAATGACGCATACAAACCTTGCACTTCTCTCCTCGCCCTTTGCGTCCTTAAGAAGCTCTATGATATGATTGTTTTTCACTGTGTATGGAGTATCCTCCCCCATATATCTCGCTGAATATACTCCCGGTGCCTTATCAAGATAATCAACCTCAAGCCCCGAATCATCAGCAATAACGATAGTGCCTGTTATGTCAGCTATCGTCTTTGCCTTAATAATGGCATTTTCTTCAAATGTATCTCCGTCCTCAACGATTTCAACATCCGAAAGTCCTTCATCTTTAAGAGATACAAACTGTATATCATCTCTTTTTATTATCTGTCTTATTTCTTTCATTTTATTTTCATTGCCCGTAGCAACTATAATTTTTGTCATTTTCTCTTTTCCCTCCTGACCATTTCCTTAAGAGCTTTTATAATACCATTGTAAATTCCATCCGCAATCTCATACTGTCCCTTTTTGGAACTTATATATCTCATATCTTTTGTTCTTGTCATATAACCTGTCTCCACAATAACAGCCGGCATATCAGTATGGCGAAGTACAAAAAGATCTTCTCTTCTTATACTTTTTCTCGCTGTGCCCAATGAACTGTCAGACACACTTTCTAATAATACATGTGCCAGTCTGCGGTTTGTCATAAGCTTATTGTCACCTTTGCGTTTTGCATATAGCGTTTCAATTCCTGATGCCTTTGAATGTATATTATCCGCTGCATTACAATGCACACTTATAAAAAGATCTGCCTTTTTTCTATTTGCAATGACAGTACGCCTTTTTTTAGTAATGTACCTGTCATCAAGCCTCGTATATATAACTTTTATATCCGTCTGGTCTAACATCTGCTTTAACTTTTTTACCATGGCAAGATTGCAATCTTTTTCTCTATATCTGCGATCATTTGACCTCGCCCCCTCATCTTTTCCGCCATGGCCTGCATCTATAACAACCGTAAATTTTTTAAATCCATATATCTTATAATCTTCTTTATTAAATAAAGCATTTTTTACGGTTTTGCTGTGCTTTTTTTCATCTTTATGCAAAACAGTTGCTTTATTATCTTCTTTTAAAACATTTCTGCTTTTTGAAAGTTCTGCCGTGTAAAGACAACTTACTATCACTAAAGCTATCAGAAGTATGCAGCTTTCAATAACTACCTTTATTCTTCCATTATTACTCATATACATTTAAGTATATCTCATTATAAAATTGCTTGCAATAAAAAAGCCGATATTACCTCATCAAAAGGAGATATTTTCTTTTGACACTTGCATCATACTGAGTTTTTTAAGGTAATTTGTGTAGGCTTTTTATATTGAAAGCCCTTATATTAGCGATTATAATAAATAAGATAATGCGAAAACCACATAATTGATACGGAGGACTTAAATGATTAAGAAAATTGATTTATCAGGAATTTGGGATTTTGAACTTGACCCTGAAAAAAAAGGAATTGAATCAAGATTTTTTGACAGAGCAAAAAATGACACTATCACTCTTCCGGGTACCACTTCTATCGCCCGGAAAGGAACTTTTACTGATAAAAAGGAAACGGGATTTCTGACCGACCCTTATCTTTTCGAGGGATATGCATGGTACTCTAAAGACATCCATATCGACGAGAGTGACATGGATAAAAATATCTTTCTTTTTTTGGAGAGGACAAGACTTACAAAAATATGGATAGACGATACTTTTGCAGGCGAATTCGACAGTCTCACGACACCACATTATTACGATATTACAAAGTTTGTCAAAAAAACTGACTTTAGGATAACCGTGCTTGTGTCTAATGTGGATTACCCTACAAAGGGCGGTCACCTTACTTCACCAGACACACAGACTAATTGGAACGGAATCATAGGTGAGATTTCACTCCGCATATTTGATAATACATATATTTCAGATGTAAAAACATACCCTGATACAGATAAAAAATCTGTAACCGTCAGATTAAAAACAGTTAATGACACGGCAAAGGATAAAAAAGTCACTTTAAATGTCAGTGCTTTTCTTACTGATATAAACGGAGATACAGGCATAACAGCACCGTCAGCAGATGTTGAGGTTACATTTGCAAAAGGCGAAAGCACGGCAAAATTTGAATACTTTCTCGGCGAGGATGCCGCTTTATGGAGCGAATACACACCTGTTATCTACCGTCTTGAGATTTCATTAATCGGTTCAGATGAAAAGACAGTCACAACTTTTGGTCTTAGAAAGTTTTCAACGACCGAGACTAAATTCCTTATAAACGGTGAGCCGACATTTCTCCGTGGAAAACATGACGGACTTGTATTTCCGCTGACAGGTGCAGTTCCCGCAGATGTTGACGAATGGATACGCATCATGAAGATTTCAAAGTCTTACGGCATAAACCATTACAGATACCATACCTGCTGCCCGCCTGAAGCCGCATTTATCGCAGCAGACCTGCTCGGTATTTATATGGAACCGCAGCTTCCTTTCTGGGGAACACTCACGGCACCGGGTGACGAAAACCACAACGAAACCGAGCAGAATTATCTTATTGAAGAGGGTTTCCGTATGTTAGATACATTTGGAAACCATGCATCCTACTGCATGATGTCACTCGGAAATGAACTCTGGGGCAGCAAAGAACGTATGGCTGAGATAATCACAGGTTACCGCAATGTCGACAACCGCCACCTCTACACACAGGGTTCAAACAACTTCCAGCACACACCGGTTCTTCTGCCTGAGGATGATTTCTTTGTCGGTGTCCGTTTCAGCAAGAACCGTCTGATAAGAGGTTCTTATGGTATGTGTGATGCACCGCTCGGTCATATCCAGTGGGAAGAACCGTCAACAACACACAATTATGATAAGGAGATAATCCCCGACGAGGAAAACTCCGGCAATGGCACCGATGCAGGTGAGGAGATTGAAATCCAGTACGGAACAGGAGTTAAAAAAGTCAAGGCAGCAAGTGCAGACGGTCCGCTTATACCACACATTCCTGTCGTGACACATGAAATCGGTCAGTATGCCGTTTATCCAAACTTTAGGGAAATACCAAAATATACAGGTGTATTAAAAGCAAGAAACTTTGAAGTGTTCAGGGATAATCTTGACAAGAAAGGTATGCTCGACCAGGCAGACGATTTCTTCTATACAAGCGGTATGTTATCAGTACAGTGCTATAAAGAAGAACTTGAAGCCGCCGCAAGAAGCAGTCTCGTGGCAGGTTATCAGATACTCGACCTCCAGGACTTCCCTGGACAGGGCACGGCACTTGTCGGAATACTCGATGCATTTATGGACAGCAAAGGTCATGTAACTCCTGAAGAATGGGCTGGCTTTTGTTCAGATGCAATACTCCTTGCACAGTTTGAAAAATATATCTACACTTCAGGTGAAAACTTTAAGGCTGACCTTGCCATAAGATATTACAATCCTGAAAAACTCACGGGCAAAAAACTTCACTATGAACTTATCCGCCGTGATGTAAATGCCGCAGAAGCAACAGGCTTTGCCGTAAACGGTGAAACAACCGTAGTGAAAAGCGGTGATGTAATTATTCCTGACGGAGCAAAAGAACTTGTGCAGCTTGGCGAAATCTCCTTTGCAATGCCTGAGACGGATAAAACCGCTGTGTATGACCTCATCCTTACGGTTGACGGCACAACATACAAAAATAAATATGAACTGTATTGCTATCCTGTCAATGATGATGTCTTGTCACTTGAAAATATTGCAAGCATAGGCGAGGGTGATAATCAGGTATTTATAACAAATGATTTCACAGAAACAAAATCACTTCTCAAACAGGGCAAAAAAGTTCTCTTTATGCCAAATGAAGTAAAAGAAAGCCTTGAGGGATTTTATTGTACTGACTTCTGGTGTTACCCGATGTTCAGGGATATATGCGAATGGATGAAGAAACCTGTCGCAGTCGGCACAATGGGACTTCTCATCGACAACGAGCACCCTGCACTTAACAATTTTGCCACGCACAGATACTCAACACCCCAGTGGTACAAGATAGTATCTCACAGCCGTTGTGCAATACTTGATGATGTGACCGATAAAGATTACAGACCTATCGTACAGATGGTAGACAACTTCGAGAGAAACCATAAACTCGGTATCCTCTTTGAGGGAAAAGCTGACAATGGAAAACTTATGGTATGCACTTCAAAACTTGGAGAAATAGCAGAAAGCACCGAAGTGAAACAGTTTATAAAATCTCTTGTAAGTTACCTTACATCAGATGCCTTTGCACCTGAAAAGGAACTTGACTTAGAGAAACTTGAAACTATATTTTAATACCGGCAGGCAGGTTCCACACTTCTGATATGCTGCAGCAGCAATTAATATAATAGTGTTACAGGCACGCATCAGAACATACAGAAAATATCTGCCTGACAACAAAAAACACCATCGGCTGGCAAATGCCAGCCGGTGGTGTTTTTCTTTACACATCTTAAGATGTGCTTTTATTTAAGAAATATTCACTGCCTTAAGATACGGTTATTATTTAACCTTAACTGTTACAACAGCTTTCTTCTTGCCGACAGTTACTGTAATCTTAGAAGTTCCCTTCTTAAGACCCTTAACTGAAACAACAATCTTCTTGCTGGAAACAGTCTTCTTTGTAATCTTAGCAATCTTCTTCTTAGACGTCTTGTAAGTAATCTTATCAGATGTCTTCTTAGCTTTGTTGTAAGATGTTACCTTGAATGTAAGCTTAACTGTCTTTTTCTTCTTAACAGTAGCTTTCTTCTTAGCAGCCTTTAATGTCTTAACAGGGTTGTTGATAGTAACCTTTATAGTTGCTGTCTTTGTTCCGTTTGTAAGAGTAATCTTAGCTTTTGCAGCTCCCTTAGCTTTGCTTGCAGCCTTGATAGTAACCTTTCCCGCTGCAACTGAAACTGTCGCAACTTTCTTGTTAGATGTCTTAGCTGTAACCTTAGTTGTATCACCAAAGTTGTCAAGTGCACTGTATGTGATTGTGGCACTCTTACCTGCATTAAGTTTTACACTCTTCTTGCTTACAGTAAGTTTTGAGTAATCTACATCAGGATTGATAGCCTTTTCAACTGTAACTCCGTCAGTTCCTGATGTATATTTAGTGTTATTTGCACCTGTAAGTTTGAATACACACTTACCACTGTCAAATACATATGTGCGGCCTGCAAGGTCATATCCGTCGAAGTAGCGGATTTTCTGAGTATCAAGCTCGTAAACAACAAAGTCTGCATTACTGTCATAAAGATTTGAGTCTTTGCTGAATGTCATTCTAAGCTTAGATGCTCCATCAATACTATAACCGAAGTACTGATTGTTGTCTGTATCTTCGTCAGCATCCTTATTGTATGCTGCAACTTTTCCTGAAGGATATGTTGTCATGTCAGATATATTAAATACCTCTACATCTGCATCTGCATAATACCTAACATATGTCTCATCGCTTCCTTTTTCTGCTACTACCCTATATCTGTTATTATCATCTTTCTTGCTGTCATCACTTGTTGCGATTGCAGAAATAGTAGCTGATGTAGCCTCCGGTACTTTTACATACTCACCACTGACAGCATCTTTCTTGTACCATGTGTACTTCCAGTCACCGGCTTCTTTCATGTTTATGCCAATGTCTACTGTGTCACCTTTCATGGCAAATTCTTTAGTCTGGCTTATAGTTCCCCATCCTGCAAAGTTGAGGGAAATCTCATCTGAAACCTTGTCAATATCTGTTGATACTTCACATTTGTATGTAACAGATTTTTCAGCATCTTTAAGTTCATTTAAATCACTAAAGAGTGCTTCTGTTGTGTATGTTGCTGCCGTAGCACCGTCAATCTTCTTGCCATTCTTGTACCACTGATATGTTGCTGTCTTGTCTCCAAGATTTGTAACCTTTGCCGTAAGAACTGCTGACTCACCTTTTTCAAGCTCTCTCTTGTCAGCCTTAACGCTTACCTTAGGCAGATCTGTACGAACAAGCGTAAAGAAAACATTTACTGTATATCCGCCATTTGTAATCTCAAGCTTATAATTTTTAAATGAATCCTTAGTCATCTGGTTAAGTGCAAGTGTGTCAGTTGTCTGCCCCTGCATAATCTTATATGCCTCATCATCAGCCTGTTCTTTAGCATAGAAATTGTAATGTGATTTTTCTGTATCTTCTTCATACCACTGGTATGAAACAGCATCTCCTGTTGCACTTGTCACAACAGCAGTAAGGTTTGTTGAATCACCAATCTTAGCTTTAACTGTCTTGTTATAAGTTGCAATATTGCCATCAATTCTAAAGTTATCATTGTTCCAGTCAACAGTAATCGCATCTGCCTCTGATACGCTAAATGTAAGGCGTGATGTCAATGTTCCTGCCTTTGCAACACAAGCATAAGTTCCAAAATCAGCTATTCTTAAATTAGTGAGACTAAGTGAAGAACCTGTCTCTCCATAAATAGCATCATCACCCTTGTACCACTGATATGTTACGGCATCTGTTGACTCTGTGCTGAGTTCTGTTGCGAATGTAACATTTCCGCCTACTGAACGATAGTAAGCTCTCTGTCCGTTGCCGACAGCACTTAATGTAAACTTCTTTGCTGCTGCATCTTTCTTTGATACCTCAAAATAGTGAGTGATAACAGGTGTATCATCATCTGCTGCACTTCCCTCGTAAATACGAAGTGTATATGTTCCTAAATCGTCTTCCGTGATATTTGAAAGAGTAAGTTTCTCTGTTGTGCAGTCAAGAGCTCTCTCATAATCATAATCATAGTTTGTATCATCTTTATGAAGTTTTGCAAATGACCACTTGTAAATAAAGTTCTTTGACTCAGGATTCTTGACAACTGCACCAAACTCTTTTGTTGAACCAAGTTCGACTTCAACATCTGATGTATCTGAGTTGTCATATGTTCCGTCAAGGTCAGTAAATGTTATGTCTGTTGTGTCGTATTTCTTTACATAGAATGTTACTGTCTTTGTCTCTTTTGTGAGTTCGTTCTTAACTACACAATAGTAAGAATCCATACTTAAGTCTTCTTCTGTAAGAGAAGCAATCTCATATGTAGAAGATGTTGCATCAGGTATTCTTACTGACTGCGAATCAGAACCTTTTTTATTTGTATTTGACTTCACTTTAAACCATTTGTATGTAAATGTAGCTGCTGTATCATCAGAGCCGTTTACGACCTGCATCTTTACGCTTTCGCCGGCTTTCTTAATGAAGGTCTTTTCATTTGATTTTGTTGCTGCTGCATAAGCATAGAAATTATCATTCTTTAATACATTAAATGTTACTTTAGCCGTATCTGCACCATTTGATACAGTACAACGATATGTCGTAAATGCCTCATCATTTGTGAGAGTTAAAGCATAATCCTTAGTGTTTGCACCGGCAATCTCAACATAATTGCCATAATCATCACTGTATGCATTTTTCTCAATCTTCTCCCACTTATATGTAAGAGGATATTTTGTTTCATTGTCTGTTGTTGCTGATACGCTTAATGTAACCGCATCATTGATGTTCTTACCCTGAAGAACATACTCTGGTTCTGAATTTAATTTAAGTATGCCTTCTTTCTTTTCAGCCTGCTTAATAGTAAATTCAATTGGTGCCGGCTCAACTTCTTTTATTGCAGCCTTTGTTGTCTTATCAACAACAGTAACAACACACTGATATTTTCCAAAATCTTCTGCTGTAATTTTTTCTTTCTTATAATCTGCTGTTGTTGCACCATCAATATTTTTATAGCTGACTGTTGCACTATCATACTTCTGCCACTGATATGTGAGATCGTATTTCTGGTTATTTGCCTCCGTATTTGTAAGTGAAGCAACTACACCAAGATCAATAGTTCCATCAATATCAAGTGTGTATATATCTTCTGTATTTCTTGGAATAGCTTTAAATCCACAGAACTCCTCTAAATCGATATAATAATTGCTGATAATGCTGTTTCCATCGGAATCTGACTCATAAATCTCAACAGGAGCGTCTTTTGTAAGGTCTGCACCTGCTTTATATACATCATAAGAAACTCTATACAAACCAAAGTCATTTTTTTCTGATGTATTAGTAACATTGGCAATACCGTATGTGTCTGATGTGGCATCCTTTACTTCTGCCCACTTGTAATAATTTGTATGCCCTTCATCAGTATCATCGTCATAATCATACTCTGTAAAATAATCTCTGTCATATAAGTAAGAGCCATCTGTATCTTTTAATTTATTACCCTGACTGTCAAGCTTGATATAATTCTTATAATATTCTTCGCTTGTTATAGATGTCTTTTTCTGCCACTTATAAACCACCTGGTACTGGCTATTTACAGAAACCTTAGGTGCTTTAAGTGTTGCTGCTGCTCCTATTGCCGTTTTCTGGACATTTTTTTTATTTTCTGCACTTTCTCCATCTCTTGAGCCATACTTAACATCCTTATAATCAGCATATAATTCAGGATCTCTATACTGATAAAACTCAAAGTATGACTTATCATATGTAGATGTACCATCATTCTTAGTTGCAGTTACAACACATTTATACTCTTTGCTTATTTCTTTGTCAAAGTCTTCATTTGTAAATGTTTTATTATAAACATTTGTCTTTGCATCATCTGTTGTTATTTCAGACCAGCTACCATCCTTAAGTTCATACCACTTATACTCAAGTTTGTAGCCCTCATCTTCTTTAACATCAACAGTCATACTATCTGACTCTCCTGGAATAACATTGTTTCCCTTATAATAATAAGCATATGCTTTTCCAGTCTTATCATCAGTATAGTTAGATATGCTGTATCCTGCTTTGTGATTTATGCTGTATGGTGGATTCTGAACAAGCTTTCTGTTATAAGAATACTGTGAATTGCCATCGGCATCTTCGTTTATAGAAGTATATAAACATTTACCAACATATATATTACATGTAACCCTGTAATTTCCGAAGCTGTCCTCAGTACACTTATCAATTGTGTATGTTTTTCCTGTCTGGTCTTTAATTACTTCCCATTTTTTATCAGTATAATTATATTTTTCCCAAACATATTCTGCCGTTGCTCCATTTGCTGCTTCATAATCACTTGCCAAAACTACTTTTTTGTCTGTTTTAGCATATACAATTTGATTTATTGTCTCTGATGACTGCTTATAAAGCATTGAAGAAGCTACTTTGTAAACAGTATAATCCAAAGTAAATGTCTGAATTTCATAACCACCATTTTTAAGTGATACTTCACATACAAACTTGTCATCAGTTTTGCTTTTAGGATCTATCACACCACTATTGGTAAGGTATAATTTATTTCCTGAAAAATTCTCAAGTTCTGTCTTTTTTCCGGATTCATCAAGCTTATACCATTTATAAGCTGGTGAATAATATGGTGCACCACCCATGTTATTTACTTCAGCACTCAAATAAGATGATGATGTCAAAACACCATAACTGCTGTAATCATCGTCGTCATCATTATTTTTATACTTATATATTGCATATGGATTGTAATTATCTGATACCTTATATGCTTCGCTTACATCATATGTAAGTTTGATAGTTCCTGACTGCCGTCCGTCATCAGTATAATAATAATAATCGAACTTTGCAGTAAAGACCTGCTTATTTTTAATATCACTTTCCAGATCTTCCTTTATCTGATTGTTTAACCTCTCCTTGTAATCATCTGCATCTTCATCTACTGTGTCCGCTATCTCTTTTGCGGCTTTTGCCTTATAATAATCAGAAACACCATTATTTGATGATGTTATAGCTGAAACTGTAGCAGGATTTGAATCTTTTTCATAATCACCATAATAATATGTAATCTTATCAGAATACACATTGTCAAGGCTTCCATATGAAAGGTATGAACCAAAGTAAGCCTTATTTGTATAAGTAATCTTACCTATAGTTTTACTGCCGTCTTTGATTACTTCCTGTTTCTGATAACTTGGATCGTAATCTGAGTCATCTTCATCATACGATGCCGCAGCCGTTTTTGACACAACCCCGACATTTGACGGTGCGAGTGATACTACCATCGCCCCTGCCAGAACGAGAGATAAAATTTTTTTGTTAAATCTCATCAGTTTTCCTCCTTTTTGTTTTTTAAATATCAATTAGTTTCCGGTTGGCTGAATATAGCTCAAAATATCACTCATAATAAGTATATTTTGTTTTTTCATACCTCCTATTTTCCAAAATTAGCCAACTCTATATTCATTATATCACAATTTGTTCACATTTAAATGGTTAAATATTACAAATTAAGCGTTGTTTATTACAAGTTTTTTATCATTTTATATATAATTCATGTATAATTATTTATGTTGACATATCTAAATACAGGTTTAAAACACAGACAACAATTTATAATCAAGGCTTATCAGTAAAATTTGTATGTAAATCTCATTTCACAAACCGGTTTATACATCCTGCTATCTCAAATCTTCTCGGTCTGCTCATGTCAGGCACACTTCCTCTGCCCGTGAGTGCTTCAACACCTTTTTTCTCCATAAGATTTTCAACATCATCAAGCATTGAATTGAGTGACATTTCTTTCCCACCGTATTTTTTTATAAGATATTCAAGTGCTTTTGATATGGCAAGCATCTGCTCTGCGTCCGTTATCTGCTCAAGATACCTCAGATCCACATTTGTCCTGTTGTATAAAAATCCGTCAGTACCCATCACCTTAATCTTTGTCCTGTCATCAGGTTTTGGAAGTTTTACCTTTCTTTCTTCGTTTATCTCTATCTCAGGATTTTCATTTACGTTGTCCGTCTTTTGTGAATTATCCGTACTTTCAACACGCATACCATCTTTGGAAATTCCCTGTGTTTTTAAAGGATAATCTGCTGCCGCCTGCTTTGCCGCCTCTGTTATCTCCTTTGGCATATATCTGTCCATCTGTATGACCGTGTCAGCCACATGGAAAAATGCACCACAGCTTCCGGCAACAAGTATCGTTGACACACCTTTTTGTTCATAAAGCTGTCCCACTCTTTTTATAAATGGAACAATAGGTTCTTTATCCGCTGATATGACACGCTCCATAAGTTCATCCCGTATCATAAAATTCGTAGCACTTGTATCCTCATCTATAAGAAGAAGCCTGCTTCCCGCCTCTAATGCCTCAACTGTATTTGCTGCCTGTGATGTCGAACCACTTGCGTCAAGTGTTGAAAATTTCTTTGTATCTTTTCCATTCGGTAGATTTCTTATAAACAAACTTATATCTTCATTCGCAACTCTTCTTCCATCTTCTGCACGAAGTTTTACACCCGTTGCATCTGTTACTATATATTCCCTGCCATCTCCTGCGATATGAGGATACACAGCTTTTTCAAGTGTCTGCAGAAG
>JBNMLR010000011.1:0-18405 GCA_050874945.1 Butyribacter sp.
AGAATAGGATAAATATATATAAATCCGATACAGATGAGGAGTGCATATATAACAAATACTTTTAAGAATCCTTCTTTCTCTTTGGAGCCTAAAAGGAATTTGCGGAACTTTTCTTTTGTAAATCTTGGCTGTGTTGATGCAACTGCCGCACTAGGCTGCTGCTTTTGCGTTCTTCTTGGCATTTCTTGCGCTCCTCCTTTCTATCTTCTTAAGCTGACGCTGTTCTTTCTTGTGGGCTTTCTTCGCTCTCTTAACCTGTTTCTCATATACATCTTTCTTAGCTAAGAATACAAGTGAGAACAGACCTACGATGAGGAGAACTACCACTGAATATAACCACGCCATCGCTGATGCGTATCCATAACCTTTTTCCTCTGTTCCTGAGAACATGGCATCTTTTATCAGTCCTATGATTGAGTTCTGATCGTTGTTTGAAATAAATACTATCGTATATACGATATTTAAAAGTATCATCGGCTTGATGTTTGGAAGTGTAATCTTCCAAAAACATTCCCATCCTGAACCACCATCGATCTTCGCAGCTTCATACATTGATCTGTCGATCTTCTGTAATGCTGAGAGGAAGATAAGTATCTGCACACCTGAATACCAGAGTATTGTTACCATATTCTCAAAAAGTTCTGAGATAGGTGTTGCAAGTGCCGTAGGTAAAAATCCTTTGATGGCTTCTGTTATAGCCTGTGTATCGATTGATGTGATACTTCCTGCTCCCTGGGCATTTAACATCCCAAGGATAGGACCACTTACGATGATAACCGGCAGGAAAAAGATAAGTCTGAAAAATCCTTTTCCCTTTATGTTCTGGTTAAGCATCATTGATATTATAAGAGCAAATACAACTATGATAGGTACTGATATAACAGTTGAAACCACATAGTCTATAAGGTTTGTAATGAAATCTGACTCAGATAAAAGTATCTGTGTAAAGTTTCCATAACCTACGAAGTTAAAATTCATACCAAGCGGTGTGATGCTGATATTATTTAACGCATACCTAAATGATGTGATCAATGGGTAAGCTAAGAATAATAACGCACCTGCTATCCATGGCGATATGAACAGTATTCCGGTAATCGCATCTCTCTTTGCGAGTTTTCCCGGTTTAGCACTTTTCTTTAACTGCTTTAACTGCTCTTTTTCTTCTTTTGTCATTTTCTTTTTCTTCTTCATTTCTTCACTCATTCAGTCTCACCTGCCTTATACGAATATGACATGGCACCGACCTTTACACCATCTACCGTTCTTGAAACGCTTGTATAGTTTACATAGATCTTTGCACCATTGTCGTAAGTTACCACTGTAACTCCGTTGCTAAGTTTCTCGTGTTTCTTAATAACCGAACCCTTTGTAACTTCATTAAGTTTTCTTAAATCCTTATCGTACTTAACGATAGTGTCCTTATATGTCTTGTACTCTGTACTGTAAAGATCTGATGAGTTCGTATATATAAGGTCTGATGAATTTTCATATGTTACATAGAATGACGGGTAAACACCTGCTTCAACCATCTGTAAAAGGAATTCCTGTTTGTTGGCTTCAAAGTTTACATAGTTTGAATACATAGGAATTATTCCCTTAAGTACCATTGAAAGGAAAGGTACTTCCTCATCAACATACATATAATCTGATGAACCAAGCGGCATATCAAGGAATGCGTTTGTATCTTTCCAGAGGTAAGATACAGGCTGTTCAAGTACAAGATTTGTCTTTTTTGCCACATCGCCGATAAGCTTTGTATGGTCATTTGCAGTGTCATTTCTTGTATAGAACTTTCCTTTAAGGCTGTAAGAGAATATCGTATTGCTAAGTCCTGCTACTGCAAGGTTCTTCACTCCGTCATCGGTATATGAAGAAACAAAATCACTGAGGTCTTCGTTAGCTTTTGATGGAGTAAGATAATAGAATGTATCATACACTTCTTTCTTTTCTTCCTCTTTGAATGTTCTCTTGTTTACCTGCTTTATCATGTCATATGTAAGCTTGTTTGTTGACGGGTTAAGTCTCAAAGCATCATTGTAAAGATACAACTGGTAGTTGTCTTTTGCAGAGTCTTTTATAAGCTTTGTAAGCTTGCTTGTTCCTCCAATATGTCTGTCAGCTTTATACTTTGTGATAGGCACATTGTAAAGACCGCCTTTCTGCCATCCTTTATACATTGATATAAGACTTGAAACTCCGTTTTTCTTTAACTCTCCGAATATCTCAGAGATATTATCTGTTGTTGTCATTGTGACAGCTCTTGTTCCTACAAGGAATTCTTCTCTGTCTGTTCCGAGGAAATCAACTCTTGTATTGTAAGAGTCATCTTTCTTTGTAACAAGACCATTGTCGAGAAGATAGTTACGGTATCTTGTTGCCATTGCAGAATAGTTTGCGTCATCACCTGAAAGCATCATATATCTAACTGTCATATCCATGTGAGTACGTTTTTCTTCTGCTTTTGTGACCGTACCTGAATTTGAGTTGTTAAGAGGCTGAACATAAATGTCTCTTAACTTGAACTTTGCGAAGCAGCGGTTATAGTTTACCATAACTCCGTTTGGATGAGCCTCAATACTCGCACGCTTGTCACCGCTTTCTACTACTGCGATATATCCAAGCTGCTGTTTTGTATGAGCCATACCAAAGACCGGTGCGATGACTTCATTTGCATCTTCGACCATATCTATCTTATCCCAGAGATATGTCTTTACTTCCGAATCGTCAAATCCGGCATCATTTCCGTAAATATTCTGAGAAAATCCTGTTGTGTATCTTCCCTCTTTATTGTCGAGATTGATAAGTGCTCCGTTTCCGTCAGGAATAAGCATATATCCCTCTTCGTCATCAAGATATGTATATCCCATAAGTGGGAAAAGACTTACTGTTGAAATATAAATGCCTTCTGCATCTTCCTTGATAGACTTATCAGGAACAGATACTACAACATCTTCACCGTCAAGTTTTACATTTACTGAAAGTCCGAACTGATATTCATCAAAATAAATATCTGCCGTAAATCCGTCTGACTCTTTGTTTACATTTATCGTATTCTGGTTATTTATAAGGTCAACCTGGTATGTATTCTTTGCATCTTTGATTGCATTGATAACAATACCTGATTTCATATAACCGTTCCATACGCTGTTACTGTTACCGTCGTCTTTCTCATCACTGAGTGTAGACTCCATTATCTTTCCTGTCTTTTTATTCTGAAGCATGATCGAAAGACGAGGCTCATATAAAAACATTTTGTATGTGTCGTTCTCGGCTACAAGCTTATAATCTTTAAGTGTTATCCACTTTGACTTGTCAACCTTACCTACGGCACCGTCCTGAACGACTTCGCCGTCACTCTTAATCTTGTTAGTGTTCTCCTCTTCTTTCTTTTCTGAAGAGGCATCAGATGAACTTGTCGCATCTGATGAGCTTGTTGCATCATTGTCGGAGTCAACGCCTGTTGCGTGAGACATGACCGGTACTGCTGCAACTAAAAGTGCCAATGCACTAACTATTGCTATGATTTTTTTCTTATTCTTAGCCAAATCGGTACACCACCTCTCCAAATACAGCACTGATAAACTCAAATACCTGAGCCCATAATACATAAATTATGAATATGAGGAGTGCCATTATTAAAATAGTAAATATCGTTATAAAGATAACTTTGGCTGTTTCCTTTGCCGTGTAGTTGTTTACTTCCTTAATACCAAGTATAACAAGTACGATTACCCATCCGTAGATCACATACTGAAGAAGTGTAATGAGGAACTGCTCATTAGTTGTAAGTATATGTGTCAATATGAAGCTGAATGGTATATATACTACATATGGAAGAAGTGAATAACAGAAGTATGTATAAATCTTCTTTATAGTACCTTCACCTTCGTTTATAGTACATACGAGATAGTTACATAATGTAATGGCTGCCATTACGATTACGATCTTTCCTATATCAGAGAAGATTTCATATCTTCCCTCTCTCACTGTCTTCTGTAAGAATCCGCAGAGATATTTGTTGATTATATACTCTATCGTAAATACAAGGAGTATAAATGACGGTGCAGACCATGATGCCCTGCCCTCTCTTGCGATTCCGTATGAACCGTCAATAGGATGTTTCATAAAGTATTTTGAATAGCATACATTTGCGACAAATGTCTTTTCTTTGAATTTTGCAATAGCTGCTTTTGGTTTTGCAAGAATACCTTTCTTTCTGTCAAGGGATTTTACAATCTTATATGCTGCCCACAACGCAACTATTATTATAAGTGCCGCAACGATGTTGTTTTTCAGCCACTCATTTCTTATTTCCCAGAAAGCATCTGAATATCCTTCGCCGTCTTTTGCAAGTCTGGCATACTTAAGTGCCATATCGTAGTTTTCTTCCTGGAAGTATGCACGACCCATAGCCTTGTTGGCATAATCAAACATACTGTTCATCTGAAGAACCTGCTGTAACGGTTTCTTACTTTCCGTATAATGACCTTTTGAGTAAAGGTAGAGTGCTTTATGCAAAAGCTGTGTAAATTCTGATGGCTCATAAACCTGAATCTGCTTCTTGTCAGAATCAAGAACATAAATATTGTCCTTAGAATCTACCTGAATACTTGTAACCTGTGTTGAAAGACCAACTCGCTGTGTACCATCATCAGTACCGCCGAATACATAGAGGAGTTCACCCTGTTTATTGTACTCGTAGATATAACCCTGTGATGATGCGACATAGATGTTATCATGGTTACCTGTTGTAACTGCCGCCGGTGATTCATCATAATCACTTATACCGCCTTTTATAAGGTTTGTACCTGCGATGTTAAGTCTCTTAAGAGTCATGTTCTCATCACCACGCGTTACCGTGTAGATAAGTCCTTTCGTATCTATTGAAAGGTTATCAGGTGTAGATGGCATATTACTTACCATCTTTGCTCTCTGCTCATCAGTAAGAATAGCACGGTAAATAATAGTCTGAAGACTTACTGATGCATAGTTTGTACCAAAGTATCCGAGGAATGTTCCTCCCTCTTCAGGTGAGATCTCGACGATACCGTTTGTGTTTGACTGACATACGATATACATAACACCTGCATCATTTACAACTATCTTCTGTGGCAGGAAGTCGAGTCCGTCACCATAAAGCGGACTGTCCGGCTTTGTGTACTTGTTTAAAACTTTTCCGTTCTGATCAAAAACGAAAACTGCTTTTCCGTCTTTATCAGCTACATAGATTTTTTTGTCGGAAGTTACAAATACACCCATTGGAGTTTTTAACTTTCCTTTACCTATAATCTTTAATAACTTTCCGTCTGCTGTACCAACCAAAATACGACCATGACCTGTGTCAGCAACATATATCGTGCCGTCAGAAGTTATGTACATATCACTTGGATTGCTCATAAATTCATCACCGAATTTTATGAGTGTCTTTTGTGCAAGGTACGCTGTCTGTGTCTCCATCGTTCTTCCATAACCGTCATTTGTAAATGTACGGTATGGTGTCTCCGCAGAAACACTTACGGAATTTAATCCTGTTGACAGCGTTATAACGAATGCCAAGAGCAATACAGAAACAATCTTAAATAAATTTTTATTCTTTTTCATAATGTCTGTTCCTTCTCCTCCTCTAGCTGCATTTACTTGATACCTGAATGTGCCATTGTATTCATGACATTATTCTGAAGTATGATAAATAACACGAGGTTAGGAACAAACAATATAAGTGAGGCTGCCGCCGCCATACCCTGACCGGATACTGTGTTATTTACATTGACAAGTGAGTTCATATAAAATGTCAATGTTTTCATACTGTCATCATTTACATAGTAGTTTGATGTTTCCATGTTTACCCATACCTGCTGGAAAACAAGGATTGCTGCTGTTGCAATAGCCGGTTTTATCATTGGAATGATAATCTTTCGATAAACAGTCCAGTCTGTTGCACCGTCAATGTAAGCTGCTTCGATAAGTGAGTCAGGAACCTGCTCTACGAACTGCTTAACAAGGAAAAGTGCTACCGGATAAGCAAGCAATGGTAAGATATGTGCCCATATGCTGTCGATAAGTCCTACTTTACAGATAACAAGGTATCTTGGAATAAGAACTGCTGTTGCAACGAACATAAGAGCAAGCTGGTTTATATCCATCATAAGCTGTCTGCCCTTGAACTTTAACTTTGCAAGAGCAAATGCCGCAAATGTCGTAAACAGAAGCGACAGACCTACTGTCAGTCCCGTAACCAGTAAACTGTTAAATACATAACGGCTGAGTGGAACACCTGCCGTACGGCTGAACTTTATCAGCTTTGTGAAGTTTTCAAGTGTTGCATTTCTTACAAAGAATGTAGGTGGGAATGCGAACAACTCATCCATTGGCTTAAACGCATGGTTTGCGATAAACACGATTGGTAATGCCATGAATATTACGAGAGGTAATAATATGGCGATAATCTTGATCTGTCCTCTTTCAAACTTCTGAGGATTAATTCTTTTACCTTTATATGCCATTTCTTTTTTCCTCCTCTTTTAAAAATCGTCTTTCTCCGTCAAAAGTGCATTTGCCGCTTTCGAGAATATCTGTACGATTAATAACAATACAACTGAAACTGCTGCTGCATAACCCATCTCGTATCTTAAGAAACCGTAATCTTCTATATGGTTTACAATAAGCTGTGCCGCATATCCCGGTGAAGGGTTACCAGTAAGCTGTGTAGATATAAGTCCGTTCTGGAAAGCATTTACTATAGCCATAACCGCTGCAAATAACATCTGTGGTTTCATCTGCGGAATCGTTATGTAGATCATTTCCTGGAAACGGTTTTTAATTCCGTCGATAGCTGCTGCTTCATAAAGTTCTTCATTTGAGTTTAAGATACCTGCTATCATTGAGAGGAAACCTACACCCATTGAAGACCAAAGACCTATGATGATAACTATAGGTAAAAGGTATTTTGTATTTACAAGCCATATGATAGGCTCGTCGATAAGGCCGAGGTTCATAAGCCATGCGTTCAAAAGACCTGTCTGGTCTCCTGAGAAGATAACCTTCCAGAGAACTGTCATCGCAACACCCGCCGTCATGCTTGGTGAGTATAAGATAAGAGCAAAGATCGTTCTTGGAAGTTTTGTAAGGTTACAAAGTGCCCATGCAAGCACGAAGGATAATATATATCCTCCGATACCTACAACAACCGCATACAATACGGTATTTGGCAATACATACTGCATAAATACTTCATCACTTGTAATAAGTGTAATGTAATTCAAAAATCCTACAAAAGACGGGAACTGAATCGCATTAAAGTTTGTGAATGAAAGTACAACCGCTAATACTGTCGGAAGTAATATGAATACCACAAACATAAGAGCATATGGCAGCATAAAGAGATAACCGTTTGTGTTTGAATTTTCTCTTTTTCTAATGCCGGTTTTCTTTTTACCGGGCTTTCTAACTAATTTTTCTTTATTTTCGTTAGCCATATTCTTTCTCATCCCTCCGATTATATTATTCGTCATCATCTGTTCTGCCAAGCAGTTTCTTTACAGATTCGTAAGTCGGAATTTTATAATCTTTTATTACTTTACCATCACTGTCACTATATCCGAATTCCTCAAGTTTTCTTTCAAACTCGTGGTTTACGGTCTTAACCGCTTTGTCTATACGCGTCTGTTCGTTATCACCGTTTACGGCAATATCATTGAATGTGTTACTAATCTCTCGCTCGAGAAGATATGTACCCGGAACTCTCGCAACATCCTTAACATTCTTTGCTGTCTGTTCAACAATCTTCTTTGTCTCAGAATTTATAGGAAGCTGTGCAAACGCTTTTGTATTTGCCGTAGGCCAGATATATTCACCACCGTATGTGATCTGAATAGTCTGTCCGAACTCTGCCTGAGTCTCTGTTGATGACCACCATTTAACAAATTCCCATGCTTTTTTCTGTCTCTCAGAATTGCTCTTAAAGATAACGCTGCTCTCAGCACATCCACAGACTGAACGGTCGATAGTTCCGTCTGATTTCTGAGTACCGGGGATAAGTGCAACTTTCCATGAACTTGAAAGTTCAGGAGCCGCATTCGTAAGCATATTAAATGTTGCATAATCAGCGATACCGATAGGCATATCACCATTTCTGAAATGCTGATAGAAGTTATCAACATTTACAGGCATATTGTAAACTGTAAAAAGATCCGTAAGTTTTGTAAATCCGTTTACTGACTTCTCATTTCCGATTGCTGTACCCTCTGCAGCAGTCTTAGCGTAAAGTGAACCGCCGTTCTGCACGATAAGAGGTGTGGTTCCGTGGAAGTTTCTCATAAGAGTCATACCTGCTGTCGGATAATAGAAGTTCAAACCTCTCATCTGAAGTTTCGGAAGCATATCTATTACATCATCCATTGTCTTTGGAACTTCAAGATTAAGTTTTTCAAGAACATCCGTCCTGTAGAACAGTACCCAGAAGTTCATTGTCTCAGGCATTGAATAAATACCGTCATTTATCGAACCTGTCATAAAGAATCCCGGCTCATAACCGTCTGTCGACTCCTTAAAGTCATCATACTGTGCCATATTTACAAGAGCACCTCTGATACCAAGCTCATAAGGAATAGTGTAGTTGATACCTGTCGCAACATCAGGTGCATTTCCCGATGAATTTGAAAGTACGAGTTTGTACTGGTCCGGCATGATACTTATATCAACATTGATTCCCGTCTTTGGTGTGAACTTTTCATCAATCATCTTCTGCATGATCTGCACATACTGGCTTGAACGGTTTACCCATACCTGAATATGATCACTGTTTGTGTTCTTTGTTGAATAAGCCTGGTCAGTAAATGATGCCACAAATCTTGAAACGTTCATCGCACAGGATTTGAAAAATCCCGGTTTTGACGGAAGTTTTGCTCCATCCTGATAAATGTAAATCCTGTCTATTGCAAGATCGTTTGCTATAAGGTTATCGATCGTTGTTGCAAGATAATGGTTTACTGAGTTTGAACTTGTTGACAGCTCATCTATACGATATGGAATAGAATCAGGACTGTCGGCAAGACTCTTTAACTGCTTAGCTGCGATAAGGAGTGATGACATAACGGCTACGTTCTTGTCACTGTCACTCCACTTAACAGCACTCTTTTCAAGCTTTGTAAGTCTGTCTGAATAACTGTAAAGCGTCTTTTCCAGATTTGGAATATACTTTGAAAGTTTGAGGTCACGATACTTATCAGCATTTGTACCGGCAACCTTTGTAATCTCAAGTGCAAGGTCATTTACATCTGACATTACTTCATCAATCTCTTCCATAATATATGAAATAGGGTTCATGCTTATGGTATATGAGATAGTGTGCTTTCCTGCATCAAGATATACACTTAAATCCTGACCTTTTGAATCCTGCATGGTAGCTGTTTTATACTTTGTAGTATAAGCCATGCTGTAATCCTTAAATGCACTGTTTGGAACTTTTCCATCGATTGCAACATCACAGAATACAGGGAAGTCTGTTTTTTCTGACTGACGATAGTTTGCTGCAATCTTATAATTTCCGGCTGTCTTAACTTCAAATTCATATGTTACTTTCTGACCTGCCGTACTGAATGAATCAGAATCGAGTGTATTTAACACAGTGTCCTTAGCCTGATACGGGTCAACACTTGTGTCATACTCGGCAACACCGTGAATAGCTGAATCATTTGTTGTCGTATAATCTTCACCCTGAATCGTAATAAGTTCTTTTCCATCTGCCTTGTCAGAAGAACCTTTATATTCTTCAACAGATGTAGGTGCCTCAAGTGAGATATTTCCTAAAAGGAAGTTTCCTTCGTCAACACTAAGTTCAATGGAATGTTTTCCTTTTGTAAGCTGAACCTTAAGCGGATCTGAATGACGATAACTTGAATCCATCAGATACTTGCTTTCCCACTGTATCTGCTTGTTCGGAATCGTAACCGTCTCGTTGTCATATCTGTCATATGACGGTTCATCACTTAATTTCCATGTTGTCTCAAACTCAAGACTTCGACATTCGTAGAACGGATAATCTCCGTCTACTTTCATCTTCATAGAAACCGGAAGTATTGATTCATCATATGAAAGATAATCAAAATTCATATAATAAAGACCGTCCTCCGGAACCTCAAAATCAAGTGTTACTTTTTTACCACTTGTCAGATCAAGAACTTTATTATTTTTTTCATAGCCTTTAACTTTAGTAGTAAGATAACTTTTGCTTTTTCCCGTAACAGAACTGTCTACCGGTACCGAAACCGCTTCACCGGTATAATCAGACAATTTATATTTTTTGCTGATATTTGTATAAATCGTCGATATTCTCTCACTGGAATACTCTTCAGATGTCACTGATGACTTACTGTCCGAATCCGAACTTTCAGTTTTTGAGTCTGATGTACTATCGTCACTTACATCTTTCGCAAAACTTCTGAGAGTTGCAGAACCAAGTGCCATTGACACGATAAGTCCGACAGCAACTGTCTTTTTAAACTTACCTCCAATTTTTTTGTGCCGCATAACTTCCTCCTTAAATTGTTTCTTGCTTAAGTATTTTTATATTTTCATAAATTACTTTAGTTTATTTTATAATACTATGATTTTGAACAAAAGTCAATGCCAATTATAGTCAAATTGTTGTATATTTCTCTCACCTTAATAACAAATTTCAGCCACTTTTTAGCAATATGCACATAAAACCCATATGACAACGGCACTATTCTTAATACACCTTGCACAATACAATTTCTAAATTTGTGCCAAAAGAAAACATTTAGAAACAACTAAACAAAATTTGTTTTATTTTACAATTATCTCAATCATAAAATTTCAATAAACTTTTTAATAACAAAACCGGTATTTTTTTATTACGGAAAAATAATGAAAAATTCCGGATATATCTCACCCGGAATTTTCTGTTTATTTATTAAGTTTACTGCCGTCCGCAGGTCATCTCACCCATTTTTTAATCTGAAATCCAAGATAGACCACGGAAGTTATTATCATAAGTACAAATGAATATTTTAAGATGGAGTCAAATGTAACGTGCCATACATTTAGAAGCACAAGTGAAGCAATGAGAAGCACCACCAGCCAGTAGCCGAAAGATGCCGCCGTCACGAACACCCACGCAGCCACGCTCTTGCTCACATCTATTATCTGCTTTTTTAACTTTGCATCCATTTTCTTTGCCATCTGTCTTTCCTCCGTCGCTCTCTTACTTCACTTCCCGGACATTTGCGAAATCTTCATAATACATATTCATTTTCGCATCCATCACTCTGTTACTTCTAATTATAATATTTCACGCTTTCTGCCATTTATCTGAAACTTTCGCCTGCTTCTTTTAGTTACTTCTATTTATAATACTTCACGCCCCAAAGGCTCTTGTTTTTTCCTACCGCTGAGAATGTCATACATTTTGTGCCTGCCTCGTCATTCATCTCGCAGAACACGCCCTTAAACTCTTCCTCATCATACTTTATCGTAACATAGTATGTGCCGTCCTTAACAGTCCATATTCCTTTTATGTCTTTTCCGAACACACTGCCCTTATCAGTAAAGATAAGTTTAAACGGCTTTGCTATCTCACCGTCTACTGTTGTGTCCTGGTCAACAACATAATATTCTCCGATAATCTTTTCATTATCATATCCTTTTTCTGAAACAGTCTCGCCGTCTGTCGCATAAGGCAGCATACATGGCCATCCGTCTTCATTGAGGAGATACTGGTGTACTCTCGGCTCATGAGCTTCTGTTCCGTCATCAAATCTCGTATGATTTACGATATATCTCTTTCCGTCAGTATCTATAAGTGCTGAGTTATGACCTGTTGCCTTATATGCCTTTTCAAGACTAGGGAGCATATAGTTTCCTGAAAGCTTAAGACCGAAGAATGATTCATCACCTGAATCAGGCTTTGGCGTATTTCCTTTCATATCAACATAAGGACCGTCAACTTTCTTTGAGCGGAAAACTCTTATCTGGTATCCGCCGTCACTTGTAAGTGAGCCGTATGATACAAACAGATAATAATATCCTGCTTCTTTGTCATATTCTATCCACGGTCCCTCTATCGCAACATGACCGCCGCCGATAAGTCTCTTTCCGAAATATGCGTCGACATTATTTTTCTCATCAGCTTTAGGATGAATGACTTTTCCCGTATTCTCATCAATCTCAAGCAGGAATATACCGCCTGACCATGAACCGTAGACCATCCACATCTTTCCGTCTTCATCATAAAATGTAGTAGGGTCGATGGCATTAGGACACTCATTATAATTGTATTCCTCAAAGTCACCGCCATTGCTGGTTATGTAATGCTTCTTTGCATAATCTTTAGTCACATAATCGCATACATCCGTGTCCTTAAGAGTGTCAGAAGTAAATCCCGAATAGATAAGAGCACCTTTCCACTCAAACGGTCCCTCCGGAGAATCAGAAGTTCCATAGCACAGATTTGACGCATTCCATGTTGATGATGTGCAATAATACATAAAATATTTCTTTAACTTCTTATTATATACAACATCAGGAGCCCATACATGAGTACCATTGTCATCCGTAGGAATAGCACTGAACGCTCCGCCTGAATACTTAAATGCCTTATCGTTAGTCATAAGATTTTTGTAAACAGGATTATCAGTCGTATATCCGTCACTGACACTTGTCCAGTTTCTAAGATCAGTAGACTTTGCAGTCGCCATATGCGAACCATAAATGTAATATGTATCATCAACCTTTAATATAGAAGGATCATGCACACTCACACCTGCATTTATGGATGCCGTTTTTATGCCGTCATAGCTCACCTTATAATCAGGCTTTAACTCTTTTTCCTCTTTCTCAAGTGCTTTCATATCAATCTTTCCTCCGTTTGATGTTGATGAATTTTTTGAGCTGCTGCATCCTCCTGCAAGTACCGCCGTGCTGCATATAGCGATGCAGGTGCCTAAGCTCACTATCTTTTTACTTAATTTTTTCATACTTACCTCCGATAAAAAATCTCTAGAATCCTGTATCTTTTCTGCATATTTTAAAGTTTCATCTTTTTCTTTCCCGCTTCTGTCCCGCCAATATGGGATTGTTGTTATATTTGACAAAAACTTAAAATAATTTACACTTTTATATAGTTAAATATAACAAATGTTTTAACGAAAAGCAAGCGAAAAATGTAAATGAAAGCAATAAAACAGCTCAATCACAAAAAGATAAGAGACATTACAGCCGGCTTATCACTCTTCTTTCATTTTTTCTATGGTAATAACATCGTCAAGAACATAACAAAAAGACGGCGAAGACGAGTTTGCATTTTCTTTATACGGTGTATTAAGGTTTATCTTATCATTTTTGTCAAATACACTCACTCCGGTAAACGGACCTGAAAAGACTTCAAGTTTTCCTTTTTCGATTTTTTCTATGGTGTCCTCCACCATCTCCTTTGTTCCCTTTGGCACGATTGCTTCGTTTATATCAAGTATCCTTACCCAGCCTTTGTCAACTCCTGCCATGGCATCCTGCTTATATGTGCGGCCGTCAATGCAGTCCTCTGTCTTTTTATCATGCAATAAGGCGTAAACAGACTGTTCAAAATAGCTTGAATAATCGACACAGCAGCTTACAAGAGACTTTGTCGGTGCAATATCAGTCATGCTCTGATTGTACCCAACATGATAAACAGGTATATCCCTCCCGGCATTTTCACATATAGCCGCCGGTCCGACCGTATCCGAATGTTGTGATATGACAACACAGTCCTCGTCAGCCAGCTCTTTTGCAGCCTGTTTTTCCTGAGAATAACTCGACCATGTATTTGTATATTTCACTGTCATGACAGCCTCCGGCACGACCGACCTGACACCGAGATAAAATGATGTATATCCCGATATAACTTCCGGCAGCGGAAAAGCCGCCACATAACCGACTTTTGCCTGCTCCTTTGTAATGATATTTTCGTCTATCATCTGCTTTATCTTCATTCCGGCTACTTTGCCGCACACATATCTGCCCTGATATATCTCACCAAAGCAGTTATGATAGTTTGACAGAACCGGCTTTTCATTTGCATTATCCCCCGTCGGTACACAAAACTGTATATTCGGATATTTTTTTGCCATCGCCTTTACATCCGGACCGTAGCCATAGCTCGCCGCGATTATATAATCACAACCTCCGTCGATAAGCTTATGCAAAGGTTTTTCTATCTGTCCCTCTGTCACATTGTATATCGTCACACACTCTATCTGATTACCATACACCTCCATAATGTGATTTCTTGCCTTTATAAAATTGTTTGTATAAGGTGTGATTTCATCACCCACAAATATAAAACCAACCTTAATATGTTTTTCTTTTGTTTTTGTAAACCTGTGTACTCCAAACAAACATAAAGTCATGACGATACAGGTTATCAGACATAATGCATATCTTTTTTTCATTCGTTCGATTCTCCTTTTGATCTTGCGTATAAACTTTCCACATCAATGATACCCTCATCGATAAGTGACAACATTATCTTAACCAGTTTGGGGTCAAACTGAGTCCCGCTGCAGCGTCTTAATTCATTTGTCACATAATCAATGTCAAGCTGTTTTCTATATACACGGTTTGCAGTCATCGCATCAAACGCATCCGCAATACCGATAATGCGTGCTTCAATAGGAATTTCCTCGCCCTTTAGTCCGTGACAGTAACCTGTTCCATCGTACTTTTCATGGTGATACAAAGCTCCTATGTTTACATTATCTATCAGTGTAAAATCCTTTAATATCTCAGCACCAAGCGTTACATGAGTTTTCATTATCTTATACTCTTCATCCGTCAGTCTCGCCGGCTTATTTAATATCGCATCAGGTATTCCTATTTTTCCTATATCGTGAAGCAGAGCCATCTTGCGGAGATTTTCACATTTTGCATCAGAAAATCCAAGCCTTTTTGCTATCGCAACCGAATACTCCGATACCCTGTATGAATGTTCACTTGTATTGGAATCCTTTGCATCAACGGTGCGTGCGATTGAAAGAATCGTTTCATTACTCATCTTAATCTGTTTCTTTGCATATTCGAGTTCAAGTTTCTGTTTAAGCATTGTTCTCTGCATACAGGTTCTTGTTATGAACCATGTGAGCCATATTATCACCAGCCCTGCTATTACAAAGATATAAAGTCTGAACCACCAGTATTGATACATTTCATTTTCTTTTTCAATAATATATCTTCCCGACTCTATAACATTTCCGTCATATCCGTCTAAAATAGATATTTTAAACACATATTTTCCTGTTTTTAAGTCCGTATATGTTATCTTATTAAACTCACTAAGCAGGCAGGTTCTCTCTTTTGTGTCATGCCCTTTTAACATAACACTTATATATGGGTCTTTCACTGAATAGTTTAATATCTCCGGTGCAAATGTAATCTGTCTTGACTCTGCCGACAGCTTTAATGTATCTATACGGTCTATCGCAACCTTTTCACCGTCAACCTCAACATAGTTCATTATCATGCGGTACGAATCATCCACCATATTATCATCTGACATATTTACCTTTACCACACCCGTGTCACAGCAAAGATACATATCATTATTTTCCCTGCATGGCCATGAGTTTGCAACCAGCGATGACCTAAAGCCGTGTTTTGAATTTATCAGCAGATAATCTCTTCTCACATTTTTAATCAAATCTTTTATGTTTGCTTCATAAATCCCCGCACTGCCTAGCACCCAGCAGTTTCCATTCTTATTGCACACAATATCATAATTATTGCTGTATGGAAATTTATCAAGACTTTTTATCTTACCGTCTTTAGACATATAACAAAGACCGTTACTCGTGACGATAAACATTCCGCCGTAAACAGACTCACTTACCATTCTAAGAACAACATCCGATGACAAACCGTCCTTTTTTGTTATCTGTGTCACTTTGCCGTCTTTATCAATCTTTGTTATTCCGCCGCC
The DNA here is from genome assembly GCA_050874945.1 of Butyribacter sp. Lineage (GTDB taxonomy): Bacteria > Bacillota > Clostridia > Lachnospirales > Lachnospiraceae > Butyribacter. The sequence goes on from JBNMLR010000011.1 coordinate 15,971, forward strand.
ATCCGAACCGACATAGCAGGCATCTCTATATTCTAAAAGGCATAATGACTTTTCATTGAGCATACCGTGTTCTGAGTCAAGAACATTTACAACTCTGTCCCCCGACATAACCGCAACACCGTAATCTCCCGCAATCATAATCTTACCGTCACTGCATTCGATTATATTTCTAAAGCGCATACCCGGTATTCCCTGTTTATCAGTGAAATTTTTAATGTCATACCCGCCTTTTTTATTTATCGTGACTTTATATATTCCCATTTCTGTCGTGGCTATCCACAAGGCATTATTACTGTCTGCTTTCAGGCACCTTATCCTGACATTCTTAAGCCGATTGGTAAGTGGATTATTTACTTTATTTCTTCCTTTAACTGCCACCAGACCGTCATCAGTGCCGCAAAACAGCAATCCGTCCCATTTTTCCGTAGAATTGACAACCGCCGTCATACCGATATTTTGAAATATCTCCTCAAAAGATGACTTACACATTTCAAGAAGTCCGAGTCTTGACGAACTAAACCACAGATTTCCCTGGTAATCGACAAGCATACTGTCAATCGAACTGTTAAAATTATTTGTATTTATCTTGTGATAACTGCCGTCTTTATCCAGAACTGCCACACCTGTATCGGAGCACACAAACATCTTATCATTATCCGTCTGATAAAAACAATTTACGGATTCAAAGCCATTTATCCTGATTGTATCTTTAAGTTCAGGCTTTTTTGACTTCATATCGAATATGTATATCGAATTTCCGGTCGTACCCACATATAACTTGCCGTCTTTTGAAAAATAGACCTCATTGCAATCCTTAAATCTGCTGAGAGCTTTCGGAGTATTTATAATTTTGCCATCACTTATCCAAAATATATCTCCTCTCTCAGTCACACCTGCAACATTTCCCTTATCATCAGCAGTCATTGACACCACATTTTTTATATTTTTAAATGTCTTTGTCACCCTGACTCCTCCGCTGAGAGATACTACTGATAATGCCTCCGAAGTTCCAATATAATAATTTCCATGTGAATCGCATACTATCTTCTTTACCGAATTTGAAAGCAGTCCGTTCTGGTCGTCCACCACATTAACGGCATCCTCATTTATGAAAATAGTGACACCATTGTCATTGGTTCCTACCCACAATCTTCCCTCTTCATCTACATACAGACAATTTACACTCTTGACGGAACTTATATCCTGAAAACATACAAACTTCACTCCATCATACTTAAACAGTCCGGCATAAGTGCCTATCCACAGCTTTCCATCCTTAGTCTGGGCAATATCATTTGCTTCACCTGACAAAAGCCCCTCTTCCTTTGAATACTGCGTCTGTATATAGGAATTGTATTCCGAATTATATTCCGAATTGTATTCCGAATTTGTTTTTGAAATTTTCCCTGACTTTGTATCTGATGTATATCCTGTTTTTGATGTTTGCGTTGTCTTTGTTTCTGATGTATATCCTGTTTTTGATGCTTGTGCTGTCTTTGTATCTGATACATAGCCTGTTTTTGATGCTTGCTCTGACTTAATTTGTACCGCCAGCACTGTATTTGTTCTTCCACAAAAAGTTCCCGCCGCTGCAACCGCTATTATGATTACTTTTGTTACTGTTTTAAATTTTCTGTTGAATTTTTTTCTAACATAACGAACTATCTTGAGTAATAAATAAATTATCTCGACGGTCAGTATCTTATCCATAAATTCTACACAGAACTGCCCTGCGATATAAGAAATAAATTTCGGCAACCCTTTGTCAACACACAACAGCATAACCTGATTGCCCCACACATTACTTATCTTTCCGCTATATAAAAGTGCGTTTATCATAACTGCCGTGACTGTTGAAAACATGGCAAGTCCCATACCTAAAGTCATGGTCGTGAACTGCCTGTCAAAAACTTTCTTTTTTGAAAAATAACCAACAATAATGCCTAACAGACTTCCGACAATGCAATAAATCAACTCCTGGTCAACAAATATTCCGTAAATGATGTTGTTTGTAAATCCGACAAAGGCACCACAGACAGGACCGTATAAATATGCGACCCAAAAAGTTCCTATCGAGTCAAGCCATACCGGCAATACAAACTTTACGGCAAATTCCCTGCCTAAAAAATCAATAAGCAGAGCCGCCACAGTTACAAAAATTATCATGTATTCTTTTTTATTTTTCATTTGCACATTCTCCTCAGATTAAATCACTGTTATCTGTCGTTTCTCGCAAAAGAAACAAGCATCTCCTTTATCCTTTTAAGTTCAGGAATATAATCCTTATTTTCATCTGACCCCCATATAAAACCGTTAGCATAGTAGGTGCAGACAGCCATCATAACATGAACCGTCTCACGCATAAATTCTTCAAATGGTATATCCGTCCTAAGCGTATGGTCCTCTTTTGCTTTTTCATACATTTTAATAAATCT
>JBNMLR010000012.1:0-18233 GCA_050874945.1 Butyribacter sp.
ATGTGATAGTTATTAGACTTCATTGCTTTTAGCCAACTTATCTCTCGTAGCCTAGCCTTATATGTGATTTCTGTCCGTCGGACCAGAGATTTGCTTACAGCTTCCTTCAGATTCCACCTCACGATGGACACCCCTGCTGTTCGGCTATACATTTCCCACTATCCGGGCATGTTTGGGACTTTCACCCATTAGAGCGCGCCCATGGCGCGCAAACTAAACAAGGCCATTGAAACACACTCAATGGCCTTTACTTAACTCTTCTATTCATTATTTGGATTATTTATTTTCTCAGCATAGAGTAATAATCGACGATTAAGTTCATCAAACCTATCATCTAACTTAGATTTCTTCTTAGTCTGCTTTTCAATGATACGATCAATAGATTCTTGATATTTTGTGTAAAATAAATCTAAAAACTCTTCTCTAGTTCTATATTCTTCCGGTTCACTAATATTTACTTGGAACTGCGGTTTAGGATTTATTCTTACAGTATGATTAATATCCTTCAAAAACTGACAATGAACATATTTCCCATCAGCAAACTGTCTGAACCTTGTTTGGTTATCATCTGTTGCGTCATATTCCAAAAACACAAACATTAAATAAAAATGACCGTCCATAATAAATGTAATAATTTTTTCTGGAGTTCCTAAATCAGGATTACTATCTGCATACGAAAACTTTGTAGCTTTAATATCACCCCATATCAAATCATCGTAATTATATTCTTCACATTTATAGTTAAAACAAAAATCATATGGATTCTTAGTTGCACCTTTTGGTGCACTTTTAGGATTATAAATTCTATCATGCGGATGATTGTTTAAATAGTCAACAAAACTATCCTCTAAATAATCACTTATCTCTGCTCCACTTCTTGAACGTGCACTTATAGGAAATAAATAATTATGTTCTACTAAAATATTAGTAAATACTTCTTCAATATCGGCTTTCATTAAATTTTCAAATTCTCTAACATCCATCTTCTGTCCCTCCCAAAATTACTGTTTTTCAACCACGACAAAAAGAGCTGAAACTGACATTCCAAATTCCTCTGCAATTTTACAAATATTTTGAAGAGATATATTTCTTTTGCCTGCCTCCACTGAGGCATAATATGTTCTATCCATACCAATCGACAGCGCAAATTTCTCTTGACTTAATCCAGTTTCTTCTCGCAGTTTCTTCAAGGCAATTCCAAATTCTTTTTGCATTTCAACACATACCTCCATAGAATATTATATTTCGACCGTGTTTTTAAGGCAACGGATTATAAGTCACAAGTCTAGATACAACAAAACCACAATCAATCACCGCAGCACTCACTGCTATGATTGATTGTAGCTTTAATCATCAATATTAATCTGTAAGTAGTCCATTACTACTAAGGAATCATCCCAACACATTTGCATTTATCCCGATTACGCCCATGAGCCTTAGTAGTCGAAACCGTAGTAATTCCATGGCTTTCTTCCTTATTCTGCCCTGTGTTGTCCCAGCCTGCGAAGGTATGCATTATCATAAAACTGGAGTGCCGTGGCAGATGAAAAGTACTCTAATCATAATTTTCTCCTATCTTAAAATGCCCTGTAATGCCGATTTTGCGTTGGTTTATCGGCTTTTCCGGGCATTGTGTTTTTCTTGTTAATTACTACACTTTTTGCAAAATACTTCAAAATGGTGCAATTTTCAATCCCTATTTTAGCATATAAACTATATCTTCACCAGTTAAAAAGACACCCAAGCCATACAGGCTGAGTGTCCTTAATATTTTTCTCCTGTTTTGTAAAGTGATATAGTATTATTACAGTTTGTTCTGAAATGTGCTAATTCAGTAAATCAGCACCGAATTGAGCAGATTATTACTAGCTGTTTGTAATAAAACCAGATTTGTCAAAACACTCCATACTACTATTCCTTTTCCAAAACCAACAATCTTGAATCCTTCAATTTGCATTTATAATAATAATTATCTTTTTCCAAAGTTCCGGAAAAACAAAGATAATAATTTAATGCTTCATCCTTTTTCTCCGGAATATCAATTAATTTATCACTTAAGTAATTATATACAGACGGAGATATCGATATCTGGCATATTTGCTTTTTACTATCAACATTTAATACCTTAAGATAATACTTTTTTATATCACTTTCCTGTATATATTTATAAATGTACAAGGCACACTTTCCATAATAAATTTTTTGTATATCCATACCTTCTTCCAAATTCCCCGAATTAAAATTTTTATGCGGCAAATATTTTTTCTCACCACTGATGCCTTTAAAATTGAAAAAATTATTTTTGCTTTTCTTCACTCCTCGCATCTGTGATCCATTACCATTCGTACTTTTAGAAACTGTTTTTAACATCCTATTTAAGCAGCTTGTCAAACGATTACTAATGTCCGTTGTGTCCAAATCCTCATAGAATTTACCTGTTTCCTTTCTTGATGCCACCTCATGTCTATAAGGACAATCTATATCATGTTTTTCCTTATCTGACTCTATCACTTTAAAGTATCTTCGCTGATTTCCTCTCGCAACAGTAAGTGGAGCCAATTTACAAACCGGACAAAACATATGTCCGTCATACTTGCTTATTGCCTTCTTATGATCTTTATCATATAAATCCCAATAAACACTTGCTGAATAATTTGTATCATTCTCAAAATAAAATTCATCATATTTCTTTTTCATACTAAATAACCCCTTTCTTATTTAATCTTCCATTACATCTGCTAATTACACTTACTATATTATATCATAAAATCATCCTCACATCTTTATTATTTCTCCAATAAAAACAAACCAACTGGACAATCACTCAAATTGGCCTAAATATAAAAATACCAATATCCTCGTCTACGACGAGGATATCTTCAATACTTGTATGTAATATTCTGCTTAAAATCAACAAATTATCTACGCTCGGCAACGACTTCCCATTAATCCATTTATAAACAGCCTGCGGATTTTCAAATCCCATAGCTTCCTGAACATCCCTTACCGTATATCCATTCTTTTTCAACAATTCACTGATTTTATTTCCGGTTGCTTTTTGCTTTATTGATAAATACACAGGTTCCAAAATTATCCCTCCTAATCTTTGGCTTTTTCACCATCTGCCGGCATTTCAGCTTGTAAGTTTTTCAGATTTCATAATTTTAATACTTCCCATTTTTCACACAAAATTCATCTACAATATTCAATATCATATCATCATAATAAGTCACACCACCATGAGCATAACTTCCCTCCAATTCATAATAGTCTGCTTCATGCCCTGTTTCTATAAGTTTTTCATACAAAATCCTGCTATTTTCAACCGATACCACCGGGTCAAATTCACTATGAAAGATTAGAACTGCCGGTAGTTTTATATCTTTTGTTATATACATCTCACATGATGCTTTTCTAGCAATTTCCTCGTTCCCCTCTATTTTATCTATGCCAAGCAGTACCGCCGATGAACGGACATCCATCCATGATGGTAATGGCTCTTTTGCACAAGTCAGTATATCCGTAGATGCACTTTCCAAAGTCACTCCCGAAATCTTAGGAAGTTTTTCACACAAACCATTTTCACTAAACAGTACGGACATCATTGCTATATGTCCACCTGACGAATTTCCCATAATAAAAATTCTTTTCATATCAATGTGAAAAACTTCGGCAACAGACGGCATAAATTTCAACGCATTGCACACATCCTCCACCTGTGCCGGAAACTGTGCAATATCGGACTCACGATATTCCATTGCCGCCACCACATAACCTTTTTTTGCCAGCTTCGCATAGTTTAAAATATCATTATACATTTCCTGTTTATGCCATGCTGAACCCGGAATAAACAAAATCAATGGATATTTTTCTTCTTTTTTCATTCCATCTTTATATGGAAAAATAATTTGCAAGTGTCTTTTACAATTACCATAATCACAATATTCAACATCCTGTGAGTATAACCATTGCAATTTATCAGTTTCAGTATCAATTTTAATAATCTTTTTCATTTTCCTCACTCCGATTTCTATTTCCTGTTAAACTAATCTTTATCTAATCTTTTCTTAGTTCTCATTCTAACTTCCATATTTAAACAACAGCTTATACCGTTTCTGTTCATTTCTCAGATATACTTTATCCCTATTTTCACGGTATGTCATTAAACCTTTAGTTTAACACTATCAAAGAAACTTTTTTCACTGAAGTGCATCTTCTCTACAAAGTCTCTATATTCCATAATACCTTTAGGAATTTTAAGTCCGTGCTTAATGATACAAACATCATCTCGTGCTTCTACATTCTTTTCATATGTCGAGCCACGATTCAACCACATAATTTCATCTTCCTTATCTCCCGTTTCCGGATAAAAATAAAAGCCTTTTTTAGCATTAAAACGAAACATATATGCCAGCACCTGCAGATAGTCCTTATTACCAATGTTGTCAATCGGCTTATACTTTGCATCAGCAATAACTCTTTCTTTTGCATTTTTACTTATAAAGTCCGGATAAATAAGTCCCATGTTATTGTCAAATAACCGTTGTGAACCCATAGCAGCCTTATTCATTGGATGATAAAACATTTCACCTACAAGCAAATTTATATACTCTTCCCAAAGCCATGAACCATCAAATAGCAGTCCATATACTTTTTTGCTCCCCATACCAATCTGATGTTTCTGATATTGTAAAATAAGCAAACAAAGCTTTTGCAATTCACGGTACTCACGATAGAACGAATGACTGATTGCTTTCGTTTTGTTTGCATAAATCACTTTTTGTCTATTGCACATCTCATAATCAGGTGTCGCTGCTATAACAGCTTTAACCTCCTCCCTCACTTGTGCAAGAATTTTATGTCCATATGGCTTATATCGGATAAACTCTATCGTATGTCGAATTAATTCCATCAAGTCATTATCAAATGAATACTCTCGCTGAGAATATGCTACTTTTCCAACAAAAGGTGTATTGTCTGCTATATGCCTCGCTACATCAATTATTCCCTTTATATTGCTGTCATTGTATGTTTTCCTCACATATGTCTTAAAAACCCCCTTTCGCATAGCACGTTTTAGATAATAAGGCAAGATAAATACAAATAAATTAAAAATTCGGTTTTCGTCATTTGCCCCTGTTTCCAAATTTACAATATTAGGAATATCTAAAATTTTTTCTAACAAATATTGAAACAAGAAATCTTGACCGTTGCCGCTAAACCTTGATCTAATAATCAGTTTATCTTCCCCCAGACCCATAAATCCCATAACATTGCCAGACAGATAATAATTGTTTACACTCTGCAATATCATCTGATTTTTTGTTATATCAACAGCATTCCTAAGATTTTCAGGATACACAAATATTCCCTCATTCTCCAGTTGTTCCAATGTTTTATCAGTAATTTTGCTTGTCAGACGCTCAATACCAGACAACGATTCTTTCAATATTCTCGAATTATCTTTAATTTTAATCTGGCTCATTTACCTCAACTCCGTCTGATTTTCCATACTCATATGCTTTCCTGAAGCGTTCCATTATCCCCTCTTCATCATACATTCCGTTAATGTATTCCTGTAACAATGGATTAAGATAGTCCGTCCAAAGCTGTTCAAAATCAACACTCTTTAATTTCAGGAAATAAGATGCACCAATCTGATAGTTCTCATTTAATCCCTCTGTATTTGCTATCTCTGTATTAAGTGCAGACATTCTTCTGATAGCTTCTGCCTCTTTTTCTTCATCATTCAGTTCAGAGAGCATCTCAAGGCAGTCATCCGCCCGAAGCTCTACAAAACGAAATCTTCTCCTCATAGCAAAATCAAAACTATCAACCGACCTGTCAATATCATTCATTGTACCTATAATGTAAACATTGTCCGGAATATAAAACATTTCGCTGCTGTCAGCATGAAGGTTTGCATATTGAGTAGAAACCTCTCCCGCTATACCTCTATACCCCGGATCAACAGCAAAAAACAATTCACCAAATATTTTAGAAATCTCACCACGATTTATCTCATCAATAATAAATACATATTTTTTTGAATTGTCGTAGTTTCTTCTCGCTTTATCCACAAATTTCTTAAATATACCATCCTGCAATTCAAATCCCATAGAACCATCCCTATTTATTTTTGGACGGAGTCCCTCAACGAAATCAGAATAATCATAGCTTGGATGAAATTGCACGAACTCTATCTGCTGCTTCTGCTCATCAGAAAGCATTGTATAATCATCATAATATCCGTCACTAATTATATCAGCAGCAATTTCTCTCGCAAGATATGTTTTACCGGTTCCCGGTGCACCATGAAATATAATGTTCTTCGACTCAACAAGCATATTAGAATATTGATTCCTATAACCTCTAGATTCAGTTTGCTTCACTTCTTCTATACCAACTGTCTCTTCTTCGGCATTTTCTTTTTCATCTTTCTCTCTATAGATTAGCTTAAAAGCATCACCTGGATTTCCAAACCGCTTTAGACATTCCTGGACAAATCGAAGTGTCGTAAAGAGATTCCATGAATAAATAACAAACTTTCTGCCATCTCCATAATTATAACGCATAGTATTGATTGGATGAATATTATGTGCTTTCGCCTCATCTTTACTATAATAAATGCCCCGAATCACATCTTTATCAGGACTATATTGACAAATCGGAAACTGCTCTTTCTCTTCTACAGGCAATGCGGCAATCTGTTTTTCATAAATCTGAAATGCAATACGCGGCAATGTTTGATTCGTATTACGCCTTTCCCCCTTTTCATAAACTCTCCTCGTAACTGTCCCATCAGCCGCAACAAAATATGTATCTAATGGTTTAAATTTATCACCCGCATTAATGTTATCCATAGTGAAAGAATCATCTGTTGATGTAACACCGTCATCCGTTATGGTAATTTCCCATTTTGTCTGTTTTGTCTGAATCTCGTACCCCTTGTTAATAAGATAATTTTTTGCTTCAACAGCATTATATCCTGATACATCTATCTCAGCATTATTCTGTAAATGATTTGCAACTGCGATTACATACTTTGGCGGGTATGTATTGCCATTTTCCCATACCAGTTCATACTTAGTACTTGTGTTATGCCACGGAACTCCATTTTCATCAATATATTTAACAGCTTCTGCTATAAATTGTCCATTTACTTTTGGGACTGCCACGCTAAGCACCTCCATTCAAAAATATTTCCAACAAATTTTTAGTTTTTCTCACCCCAATTTCACTGCATCTCTCCTGCCATCTACCTGCAGCACCGCCTTACTCGTCACCGCATAGCTGTCCCCGTTTTTCAGCCATTTAACAACTTTTCCGTCCTGCAATATCAGCAATGCCTGTTTTGAATGACTTTCGATATTGTATTTCTTTGCCACTGCATCAAATGCTATACTGCAATTATTTTCTGCTATGCTGTCAATTCCTCTAAGACTTCCGGCTTCTAATGCTTCTACCGCATCAAATGTAGTTCCTATGGTTACTGATGCATTTTTTCCGTCTTTTAAATTCCATGAAAGACCGTGATAAATACCACTTCCATTGCTTATCACACCCGTAACAGGCTCGCTTGACACTTTCTTCTGCTCATTCTTTTTACTGTCTTCGTTATTTTCTTTTTTATTATCACTATCTGAACTTTTGTCTTTCTTTGTTTTCTTCTTTTTCTTTGTTTTGCGGCGTGTCTTTCTGCGTTTTCTTCCATGTGAACGATTATTGTTTCCATCGTCACCGTCCTTATTTGTATCACCTTTTCCGCCGTAACCGTACCTGCTCTGCCTTTTGTCAGGCTGCCTGTAACCGCCTGTTATCCAGCCTGCCATTATAAACAGAAGTGCGATTACATTTAATACCGTGAACAGATATACACCTATTTTCAAAAACGGTCGAAGCGGTGTGATGCCAAACACGATAAGGAGCATTTCTGCTACAACTACAAGTGTAAACAATGTCGGCATAAACATTGTCTTTTTTCCCTCTGCCATAAACAACATAAACATTGCAAAAAAGCACAAAACCAAAGGAACTGCTATTGCTACGGCACAAAATACAAGTATATTTGCACCTCCCGCATGATTTATATAAGAGACACTTTCTTTTATATCACCCCATGTATATGGTGCTTTAATTACATAATTTTCAGAAAGTCCCCCCTCTTTAAAATATGTATATCCTGCTTTGCCCCCGGCTTTTATGACCTCTATTCCTGAAAGTGTCATATTTCCGTCACCTGCGTTAAACTGACAAAATGGCAGTAAAAGAGAAAGCAATGCCAGCAACAATAAAAGTCCTGCTATATTTTTCATCAATCGACCATGTTTTCTCATTAAAAATCTCCTCTCTAAGTTAGGTATGTACTCTCGGCATCTTCTCAAAACGAGTCATTTCAGCTGGATTTCCGATATACTGTTTCCATTTTCTCGTCGTACACACCGTGTACGCACTGCGAAAATGTCATTGTATATCAAAAATCCATCTCGAAATTCTTCGTTCAGAAGATTCCGAGAGTACATAGGTATTATCAGGTATTTGCAAATGCCTGTTATGTATAAAACATATAATCTTATAAACCCTAAATGCTTATCATTATATGAACAATCTATACTCTTGTATAATACAACAATTTTCTTTAATTAAAATAGATTTTTCCTTATTTTTTTATTAAGATATAGCATTTCAATCAAAAAAATTGATGTGATACCAGACTGAGAAATACTCACATTTCCAGTCAGATTACCACATCAATTTTCATTTAGCTGCCAGTCTTTTTAAGATTCAGCATTTTATTGTACCATCACGCTTTTCAACTGCTTGTCTTTTTACTTTTAGTATTCTATTAACAATTACTTTTTTGTAAGTCCAGTTTTTTACGCTTTATATTTATTTAACTATCGGTGCAAATCTTATTCTTATCTGAGGAAGTGACTTAAGTTCTGTATAATAGTTTGTCTGCCAGTCATCTCCCTGAGTTTCGTCGTTTTCTCCCGATGCAGGTGGTGCAAATATCTTAAGTGTCATGTCTTTTGCTCCGTCAAGCGGCTTTTTGAAGAATGCACTCATCATGTCTACACATTTTACGCCCGGTGCTTTGTAGAACCAGTGTCCGTTTAATTCTATCATAAGGTTCATGTCTACATTGTCATCATCGAAGTATGCTTCACAGAATACAGGATTGCTGTCAAAGTGAAGGTCGATTGCTACTCCGTCGGCATCTTCTGAACCACCCCAGCGGAGTTTTGCAGGAAGTTCTATGTCTGAGCCTGTCTCCATTGACGGACTGAAGAAATCGTCATGTATGATTTCTCTATATGTATCCATGAGCGGCTGCTCTATTCCAACATCTTTGTTGTTTGGATCTTCTATCTCAAGTCCGAGACGGCCTCTGTCCCTGAACTGATACATTGTGAAGCCTGAAAGCCATTTCTCATCGTCTTTTTTGAGCATTTCACAGAATTCTTTGAGCATTGATGCCTGGTCATATGGTCCTGTCACATCACCGTCTGAGTTAAACTCTGACAATACCATAGGCTTTTTAACTCCGTTATTTACATATGTGTATCTCTCATAGCTGTTCTTTGCAAGCTGATATATCTTGCTTACTGCATGGCGGGCAAATGTTGTGCCGCCCTCCTCCGCAACATCATATGGCCAGCCCCAGTGAAGTGCCATGTATCTGTCCACGGACACAATGTCTGCTGCCCTTGAAGCCTCTGCAAATATGTCTTCCATCTCCATCTTTTCGTCCTCAAGTTCCTTACAGCCGTCAAGGCAGATAATAGTCTTAACATTTGTAGCTTCTTTTCTGATTATCTCACTTGCGTGTTTGAAGAATGCTGCAACTTCTTCATAGCTTGCTCTCTTGTTAAATGAGAACCAGTTTCCTGTTGCTTCATGGTTGATACGGAGCTGAACCCTGCCGAATGTTCTAAGGTCTTTTGCGATTGCCACGAGATGCTCGTCTGATACCTTAGGGTCGATAGTCATTGTAAGGAGTACATCCTGTCCGTGTCTTCTTACATCTCTCATGCAGGTAAACGGTTCATCGTCTAATGTACCGTTAAGTCCGCCCTTGTATGTAAAATAATCATCATATGGGAAATCCCATGCAAACTGTACTGACGGGTCAGCATGAACTACACTTGCTCTGCCAGGCCATCCCTCATCATTCGGATAATAGCAATACATAAGATTTATCGCTCTATGCGGTCTGCCAAGTTTCTGTAAGATATAATCCTGATTTACATATTCTCCACGCTCACTTCCATCACCAAGATCAACAGCACACTGTGCTGGTCCCATATGAAGTGTCTTTGCCTTTAATTCGCTCATCTTTATCCTCCAATTTTGTTTTATGTAATGTCGAAATTCTTCGTTCAGAAGATTTCAAGAGTACAATTTTTTCCGGAACATATTTGTCACTGCCTAGCCGCAATCACAACAATACTTATCAATAATTCATATCAATCCTGCCCAAATTGCAGACAGCAACGCACATTCACCCATGCTCCATATATACCATCATTTTAATTGCCATACCCACAAATTACAATGTAATTAGGCGACCTAAAATACACGAAATATTACATACAATAATGCAGGAACCAATAGCAACTGCAATGTATCTTTACATAAAAATTACAAAATCCAATAGCTGCAAACAATATATATTTACATAAAAATTGCAAGAACCAATACCTGCCACAATGTATCTTTGCATAAAAATCACCGGGCACACAAATCTGTACCCGGTGGTTTTATCCTACCTGCATACAACCGTGCACTTTGCACTCTTTCCGTTTTTGGTGTATGCCGTTATGACTGCTTTTCCTTTTGCTTTCGCCTTTATCTTTCCTATTGTCTTGTTCACCGTTATTATTTTCTTATCGGAGGATTTAAAGTAAATCTTTCCCGAAAGTTTTCCGGCATATTTTTTATAGCCCTGCAGATATGCCGTCAGCTTTTTCCCTGCTCCTTTGCTTATATTTACCTTGCTCTTTGACAGCTTTACTATCTTTACATCTGCAAATATATTTTTGGTATATTCATTTCCGTCAGTAGATTTTACATATACGGTGTACCAACCCGGTTTTGATGCGTTTATTGTAAATTTCTTACTGTTCACATATATGTATGAGCCATCGTCATTCTTAAAAAATGATGCCGCCTTTTTTCCCTCTGCATATTTTACGGCTGAAACATTTCCGCTTATCTGTATATTCAGCTTTTGCTGATATTTTTTATATAAAGTTTTTGAGGAAGATATTGTTATATTTTCGGTTTTAGTTACCGTGTCAGACTGCTGTTCCGGTGTCTCAGTCACCTGTGGACTTTGGGTAACAGTCGGTGTTTCCGTTATCTGAGGTTTTGGTGTCTCGGTCACAGACGGTGTCTGTGTTTCCGGTGGAGTTTCTGTTGCGGTTGTTCCTGACTGTCCGTCCGTTGCATCAGGTTCAGCAGTTGTCGACGGAGCTTCTGTCGTTGCAACAGGTGTTTCCGTAACAGATGGTGTCTCCGTTGTTATTACTCCGTTACCACTTGAAGATGACGGCTGCGGCGTTGCCGTCAGTGTCGGTTCTGCGGCTGCCGATGCCTGTCTGTATTCCAAAGCCGCATTTACAACCTTTGACGCATCCGGTATTCCTGCATATTTTACATATGATTTTAAGTTTGACAAAAGCTTCATGTTGTCGGTGTTGCACAGCAGTTCTTTAAGCCCTGCGCCGTCAATATTTCCCGCCGCCGCTTTTGCAAGTGCCGCTACACCTGCCACATACGGTGCTGAAAATGATGTTCCCCACTCACAGACATAACCTCCGCCAACGGCTGTTGTATATATTGCCGCACCCGGAGCACACATTTCAACTTTTCTTGTTCCATAATTACTGAACCAGCTAAGACTTCCGTCCCACTCTATACTTCCTACAGTGATAAGATTATCCTCACTGAATGATGCCGGTGTATAAGTCAGACGGTCTATATTTAATGATTCATTTCCTGCTGCAACGACAAAAAGCATATGGCTTTGTGCGATAACATTTTCCATTATAGCATTGCTGGCTATATCCATTATGCCTGACTCACCGCCCCAACTGCAATTACATATATCCGCACCGTTTTCGTCTGCGTACACGATTCCCTGTATAAGGGTCGACATATCTGCCTCTCCCTCTGCGTCAAGAGCCTTTACGGGCATAAGTTTTATGTCAATATCAGAAGCGATACCTACAACACCCGCATTATCGTCAGCCGCCGCCAGAACTCCTGCGATAGCAGTACCGTGACCGTTATCATCATATGGATTATTTCCGTTATCAGTAAAGTTCCAGCCTATCGTATCGTCCACATATCCGTTTTCGTCACTGTCACTCCCATCTTCAGTTTCATCTGAATTTTTCCATATAACATTTTTTATCTCGTCATTTGTATAATCTATTCCCGTATCTACGACCGCAACAACGACTGAATCGTCATTTTTAGAAATCGTTTCAGACGCATTATTTATTGCTGTCCATGCTTCTTCGGCATTTAAGTCCACGCCCTCTACGGCAGTAATGTTTGAATCCCTATATTCATTGCTCGGACTTGTAAATGTTCCGTTATTTTTCAATGCCCACTGTGAGCCGTCAGTATAATAATCCTTTGTGCTGCTTGATTTTACGGAGACTTTATCTGATGATGTCTCTGTATTTGATGCAATTCTCACTTTATAATCCGGCTGTGCCGCCTGAATATCAGAACCGTATTTTTTCGCAACAGCAATTACTTTTTTGGTATATTTTTCTGATTTTATCTTATAAACCTTTATAAGATCAGTTACATCTTTTTCTTTGTCTGCATATTTTTTGATTTCTTCGGGTTCTTTTGTTCCCTCTCTGTATTGTATCATAATGCGGTTATTATTCTCTATATATGCACTTTCATCATCCACGATAACCGTCTTGTCACTGTCTGACTTTTTACTTTTATAAGACACTGTCTGCGTATTGTTTCCACTGCCCGGATATGTACTTTTCTGTGCCGTGTCACTGCCATGCACTGCTTTACTGCCGCCTGTACTGACACTATCTGCAACAAAACTTTTCTCCGTACCCACACCCAAATTTGTATGCGATATACTTCCACCACATATTTCCTGCAATCCTAACGATAAAGTGATAATAACACCCGCTATCGCTGATATTTTTTTAACGGACTTTTTACTCATATAATGATTCCTCCTTTATGAAATTCATTATAATCCCAGTTTTTGTCATTATTGTGAACTGACAGTTTTTTTAATTCAATGTGAGATTAACGGTTCAGCCCTGCCTTTCATACATTCGCAAACCTGCCTGCAATTACGTTGTTATAAAATCACTTATTTCTCACACAACCTCATCTATCATGCCCTCATCCAGATATTTATATTTCTCCGGTGCCTTGTTAGTCAATATGTGCATATCCCCGAAGTTTGCAAATTTCACTGATGTTACATTGTCAAATTTCTCAAAATCAGCGAGAAGATACTTCTGATTGCATTGATTTATCGCTGTCTTTTTGACAAGAGCCTCATTTGCATCCGGTGTCGTAAAGCCATGTTTTAAACTTATGCCGTTTGTCCCAAAGAACCCTTTTGTAAAATTATAATTTTGTATTGACAAAATAGCTTCGTTGCCGACTACCGCCTCAGTTGTTCCTTTCAATTCCCCACCGATAAGTATTACATGAAATCCTGATACGGCAAGTTTTTTTGCATGAGAAACCGCATTTGTGACAAATGTCGCTTCTTTACAATTTATATACTCAATCATATAACCCGTTGTCGTACCTGCATCGAGATATACAAAATCCGTTGGCTTTATAAGTTCCGCTGCCTTTCTGGCTATCTGTCTCTTTTCTTTTTCATTCACCCTGAGTTTCTGTGACACTGAGAGTTCTTTCGCCGTGTAATTGGAATTTACGGCTATGGCACCTCCAAACACCTTTATAAGTTTGTTTTCTTTATCAAGCATTGTAAGGTCACGCCTTATCGTTGATTCAGATATGCCAAGAGAGTCTTTTATTTCGTTTACCGTTACGCTCTTTCTCTCCTCCAGCATTTTTAATATCATCTGCTGACGCTTTTCTACTAACATTTTAATCCTCCCTGTCAGCCTTTAACCCCGAAAAACCCCGCGGTAATCACATTTTTGATATACCCGGGGTTTTCTGTTTGTTATGTCTCCGATGCAGTCACTTACAACCAAAAGCATCAAAGAATTTTCTTAACATTTAATTTCGTAATCTCAAATCTCTTATACTGATTACAGATTTTCTTTCATAAATGCAGAAATCTTTTCGTATGCTGCATCCTCGTCTTCACCGTCAAACTTAAGTACGACTTCCATGCCGCCTTTAATTCCAAGTCCCATGATAGTAAAGATTTTCTTGCAGTCTCCTGACTTTCCGTCTTTTGAAATAGTTACGCTGCTGTTAAATTCTTTTGCAAGTTTTACAAGCTCTCCTGCCGGACGTGCGTGTATTCCCTGTGGATCTGTAACTGTGTAAGTAAATTCTTTCATAATATAAATGCCCCTTTCATTTTAAATATAATTTGTAAATTTTAATCGTGACTTTTTAATAAATAATCCATAACCTGTTTCTTCCCTTTAAGTAAATTTATTTTATCATATTTATACTTATCGGTCAAAAAACATTTTTACCATATTAATCTGTATGTCAGCTTAATGTATCTTAATTGATATTTCGCCAAACAGTCCGTATCAATTTCAATCTGCCATAGTCTGTAAATCCTCTATGCTACCTTTTTCTTGAGAACACCAAGTAATACAGTTGAGATAACTGTTCCTATAACAAGTGAGAGTAAATACATCCATGAACCTCCGACAACAGGGAATACGAAAATTCCACCGTGAGGTGCCATCAGCGTACAGTTAAATACCATGCTGAGTGCTCCTGCAACTCCCGAACCGATTATACATGATGGGATTACACGAAGCGGATCAGCAGCCGCATAAGGTATCGCACCCTCTGTGATGAACGCAAGTCCCATTACAAAGTTTGTAGGACCGCTTTCTCTCTGCTCTTTTGTAAATTTATCTTTAAATAACATTGTCGCAAGTGCTATTGCACACGGTGGAACCATACCACCGATCATAACTGCTGCCATAATATCATAATTTCCGGCTGCGATTGAATTTATACCAAATACATAAGCTGCCTTGTTGAATGGGCCTCCCATATCTATCGCCATCATTCCGCCTAAGATAAATCCAAGAACAATCTTACTTGAACCGCCTAAACTTCCAAGCCATGTGTTAAGTCCTGTGTTTATAACACCCATAACAGGTTCTACGACATAATTCATTGCAAGTCCCATTATCAATATACCGACAACAGGATAAATAAGTACAGGTGCAAGTTTTTCAAGTGCTTCCGGAAGTTTCTCACAGCCTTTTCTGAGAAGAAGTATTACATAACCTGCGAGGAAACCTGCCACGATAGCACCGAGGAAACCTGATTTTCCGTTATATGCTATCATTCCGCCGACAAAACCAAGTGCAAGTGCCGGTCTGTCACCGATCGCCATTGCTATGAAACCTGCAAGTACAGGTAACATAAAGTTAAATGCAAGCCCGCCGATGCTCTTAAACATTGCGGCAACAGGTGTTATCGTACCAAAGTTTGAACGGTCTTTAACCGAAAGTGATGAAATATCAACTGACAATCCGTCGATAAGGAATGCTATTGCGATAAGAATACCACCGCCGACTACAAACGGAAGCATATGCGATACACCGTTCATAAGCTGAGTATAAATCTTGTGTCCTACACCGCCGCCTGAAGTTTCTTTGCTCTGGCTCTCAGATGCGTTAGCCGCATGATATACCGGTGCGTCACCGTTTACCGCTCTCTTTATAAGTTCATCAGCTTTATTTATTCCGTCTGATACCTGACATTCGATAACTTTCTTTCCGTCAAATCTCTCCATCGGAACTTTTGCATCTGCGGCAACTATGATACAAGCAGCCTCTTTAATATCATTGTCTGTCAAAACATTTTTCGCTCCGCCTGAACCTCTTGTCTCAATCTTTACATTGACTCCTGCCGCACTTGCAGCTTTCTCGATTCCCTCTGCAGCCATATATGTGTGGGCGATACCTGTCGGACATGATGTAACTGCAAGAATTTTCTTTCCTGACCCGCTTGAAACATTTGTACTTTCAAGTCTCTCGTCAATGTCCGGCTTTTCATCGTCTGCTTTGTCTACGATTGCAAGGAACTCATCAACCGATTTTGCATTTCTTAAAGATTTTGAAAATTCCTCATCCATCAAAAGCACTGACAGTTTACTCAAAACATCAAGATGCACATTGTCCTTTGTGTTTGGTGCTGCGATAAGGAAAAGAAGTGTAACAGGTTCTCCGTCAAGTGAATCAAAATCCACACCGTCTTTTATGACCATTGCGGCAAGTCCCGGTCTGTCTACCGCATCACATTTTCCGTGTGGTATTGCTATTCCCTCGCCGATACCCGTTGTGCTTTCTTCTTCTCTTAAGTAAACCTGTTTTCTGTAACCCTCTCTGTCATTTATCTTACCGCTCTTTACCATAAGGTCTACTGCCATATCAAGAGCTTCTGATTTAGACTTAGGTGACAGATCCAGACTGATGCTCTTAGCATCTAATAAATCTGTTATTCTCATGCTCATCTCCATCCTTTCTTCCCGTAAAAACATTAAGATTGTTTATAAGTTCATTTACTTAGCAATATGCTTTAAATCTACTCTCTTAAGCGACTCCTCAACTTCCTGCTTTGTGGCAAGATAATCCGATGCTGCACTCGCACCGCCTGTTGCCATCGCCATGCTGAACGCATAGTCATAATCTTTCTTTTGCAGCCATCCTGCTATAAATCCGGCAACTGATGAATCACCCGCTCCGACTGAATTTTTAACTACGCTCGCCGTTGCTTTTGTTGCGACTACTTTTCCGTCCTCACTCAGGAGAACTCCGCCTTTTCCTCCCATCGAAACAAGAACATTGACTGCTCCCATCTCCTGAAGTTTCTTTGCGTATGGAACTACATCTTCCCATTCTGATAACTCAACACCAAATATCTCTCCAAGTTCATGATGATTTGGCTTTATCAAAAACGGATGATACTTCAAAACATTTAAAAGAAGATCTTTTGTCGCATCTACTATGATAGTAACATTCTTGTCCTGAAGCTTTTTCATTATCTGCTCATAAATATCTGATGGCATTGTAGCCGGGATACTTCCTGCTAGTACAAGAATATCTCCATCACCGAGCATCATAAGCCTTTCCATAAGTCTGTCTAACTGCTCTTTTGGAATATCAGGTCCCTGTCCGTTAATTTCCGTTCCGTCAATAGATGATAATTTCATGTTTATTCTTGAAATTCCATCTTTCATTTTTACAAAGTCTGTATTGATACCTGTTTCCTCAAGTTCTCTGACAATCTCATCTCCGGTGAAACCTGCCACAAAACCAAGTGCCGTACTGTCGATACCAAGATTTTTCAAAACGATTGAAACATTCGTGCCTTTTCCTCCCGGAAGCATCAATTCATTTGATGTACGGTTGGTGTAACCGAGCTTAAAATCATCAACTGCAACGATATAATCCAATGATGGATTTAATGTAACCGTATATATCATACTCTGTCCTTTCCGCCGTAAATTTTTAAGTTGAAAATTTGTATTGCCATTCACACCAAAGATTTGTGTTGCACACAAAACAATGCAAAAATGAATGTTAGCCTGAATAACAACAAATGTTCATCTTTAATCGTTTCCGACTGTTTTTGATTTGTTGAATTTATTATACAATCATGTTCATTCAAAATCAATCAAACTTATTCACAAATTACCATTCATTTTTTTGTGAAATATGCACAAAAAAACTGTTATTTTCATAAATTTTAATCCATAACAGTTACATAAAAGTAAAATATCTCCTGATTATTATTCACTATTTCAAGTATTTTATACATAATAATTGATTTTAAATGTGATTGTTTATGACTGATTTTGATTTTTTACAGATAATCCTATTTTCTTTTTATAATAAGTCAGTAATTTTAATTCTCGAACCAAATGAACTACACCGATTTCTATAAGTCACCGCTTCTTGATTAACTCTGATTTACAGAAAACGGAAATATCACTTCAGACATGAAATATGGTTTATTTTCATTAGAGTTTATTATACAACAAAAAA
>JBNMLR010000013.1:0-18045 GCA_050874945.1 Butyribacter sp.
CACCGCTTATCGTTGCCGCCATAGCCTGTATTGGCATATTAAGGTTTCTGACTATCGGGACAAGTCCTGCCCCAAATATCTGCAAGACCGCTGCTGCCGCTATTATTCTCGTATATTGGACCGCAAGCGTATGCACTTTTCCCCCTGCACCGAGCAGTTTCATAAGATATGGTGCTGTCATTTCAAAAAGTACACTATATAAAATACCTGCACACATCAAAAAGACAAAAGCATTTTTTAAAAATTCTTTTGCCTCTTTTTCATGTTTTCTTCCGAGTGCTGAAACATAATTTATCCCACACCCGACTCCTATTCCTATGCCGCTTGCAAGGATAAATGCCGGAACAGGCCATGCGATATTTATCGCCGCAAGTCCGTCCTCACCTATGTTTCTGCCAATAAATAAACCATCTACTATCGTGTTAAGCCCGCTTATTACCATACATACCATTGCAGGTATGCAGTTTCTAAGCACTTCTTTTGTTGTATTTTTCATCTTATTGCTTTTTCCGTTTCTACATCAAAGAAATGGATTTTTGACTCGTCAAATCCAAAATGATAATCCTCATCTTCCCTGAAATCTCCATTTCCCTCGATGCGTATTGTTACATTCCTAATACTATCACTTTCGCCAGCCGTTTCCAAGTGCAAATATGAAACCGCCCCGTCCATCTCATAAACTTTTAATCTCGCCGCAAGGTTGCTCTGGAACATCTCGTCATCCATACCCTTTACCTGTAAAAATATATCCTCAGGTCTTATTCCGACATAAACTTCTTTATCAAAATATCCTCTTTTTCTCAAAAGTTCCGCATTTTTTTCTGACAGTCTGTATCTTCCAAGTCCACCGATAACAAGCATTACATCTCTCTTTTCCTGAACGACTTTTGCTTTCCAGACATTCATCTGCGGTGTTCCTATAAACTGTGCTACAAAAAGATTTGCCGGTTTATTGTAAAGTTCTTTTGGTGTTGCTATCTGCTGAATTTTTCCATTGTTTAATACGACTATCTTTGTTCCGAGTGTCATTGCTTCTGTCTGGTCATGAGTAACATAGACAAATGTTGCATCTGAATGGTCATAAAGATTTTTTATCTCCATACGCATCTGGGTTCTGAGCTTTGCGTCAAGATTTGACAGCGGTTCATCCATAAGAAATACCTTTGGCGTTCTGATGAGTGCCTTTCCTATTGCCACTCTCTGTTTCTGACCGCCCGAAAGCTGCCCCGGTTTTCTTTTAAGCACTTCTTTAAGTCCGAGCATATCTGCAACTTTTTCAACATTTTCTTTTATCTGTTTTTTAGGTACTTTCTTTATCTTCATACTGTATGCTATATTGTCATACACCGACATATGCGGATAAAGGGCATAATTCTGGAAAACCATTGCTATATCTCCGTTTGCCGCCATTTTTTTATCAAGCACTTTTCCATCTATATAAATACTGCCTGCTGTTGCTTTTTCAAGACCTGCTATCATTCTTAATACCGTTGATTTACCGCAGCCTGAAGGTCCAACAAACACGACAAATTCCTTGTCTTCAATCTGTAAGTCGAAGTTTTTTACCGCAAAACTTCCACCATCATATTTTTTCTCAATTCCATCCATCAATAATTCTGCCATAACTGTCTCTACCTGCTTTCTGATGCTATATCTTCCCAGTTATACATTAACTGTCCCACATCTTCGATTACAAAGTCCGCATTTTCTTTTAATTCTTCTTTTCCACCGACCCCACTGAGCACCCCGACCGCCAGTGCACCGCCGTTTTTTGCAAACTGCATATCGGTATTTGTATCTCCTACCACCATTATCTCGTCTGAATTCATACCAAATCTTCTTTTAAAATCTTCTATTATATCTGATGACGGTTTCGGTTTTAAAACCCCGTCATCAGAACCAACATATGAAAAGAAATGCCTAATACCCAGTCTGTCAAGACATTTAAGAGCCGTCTGCTCTGTGTCAGCAGTAGCAAGCCCCACTATCAGCTTTCTGTCCAAAAGCCACTTAAATAATTTATCAAGGTCAGCGGTAGGAATGATGTTTGCCGTGCTTTTAGTAACTTCATCGAAATAAAGTTCTTCAAGCTGTTTAGAATAAAGACTTAACATTTTATCATCTGCTTCTATCTCAAAAAACTCAATGACTGCTTTCGTCATATCCCTGTAGGTCATTGATGCAATGCTGTTTCCAACGGCTCTCACCGCCTTTGAAACATTTTTCTCATCAGCATCAATCCCTATCTTATGGAGAAACTTTGGCATCACCATTTTAGTAGCCTCATTCCACAACTCGTCAAACTTAAGAAGCGTACCGTCTTTATCAAACAAAATCCCCTTAATCACCGCTTATCTCCTCTTTCCATATACTTATTTTGAAACCGAACTCATAGCTTCCTCTGCTGTTTTCTGAGCCTCGTCAAGTGCTTCTTTTGCAGAAACTCCCTCAATCTCAACCTTATCTGCCGCTACCTTGAGTGCATCATAAATCTTTCCGCCTGTAGGGTCTGTCGGAAGTACAGAGCCATGTGAAGCCTGCTGCAACGGTACGAGTGCCTGCGGATTTTTCTTTGTGTAATCCTTAAACTCTTTTACATCCTGTGTTGATTTTCTAACAGCTACATAACCTGTTTCCATAGACCATTTAGCCTGATTTTCAGGTGTAGTAAAATATTTTATAAATTCATAAGCACCTTTCTTTTCCTCATCTGAAGAATTTTTAAGGATAACAAGATTTTTAGCTTCTGCTGCCGGAGATGACGCATTGTTTCCAAATCCCGGCTGCTCCATTGCACCTACGACACTAAAGTCAAGGTCTGCCTGGTCTCCTGACGAACCTGTATAACCGCCTGCCTTATTTTGCAAAACATCATCAATCGTTGTGTACCAGTATTCCCATCCCTGTCCGCCGGAATGAATTTTCATTATCTTATCATCGTGAATCCACTTTTTAAAGCTGTCCCACACTTCAACCCACGCATCACTGTTTACACATACTGTCTTTCCGTCATCACTAAAAAGACTTCCGCCGTTGCTTAACACCGCATCAACAAGATTATCCTTGCCCCACATAGGTTCCCAGCCTGTCATACCCTTATTTTTCTCGGTAATCTTCTTAGAGGCATCTGCAAGATCCTGCCATGTCTTAATGCTTTCAGGTTTAATTCCTGCATTTTTAAATGCCTTTTTATTATAGTAAAGCACCTGTGTAGTTCCATAAGCAGGGATTGCAAATGTCTTATTATCATCATCAACACCCTGATTTAAGAATACATCAAGGTAATCATCCTTATTAAAATCAGAATCATCCTTTGTATATGTACTTATATCCTCAAGAACTTTCTTCTGGTCAAGTGTCCTTGAACTGTTCACATCAAGAAGTGCAATATCAGGTGCAGTGCCGCCTGCGATACCAGCCTGAACTTTCTGATAAGTCTCATCATAATCTGCCTGAGTCACACACTTAACCTTATAATCAGACTGCGACTTATTAAACTCCTTAACAATATCCGCAACAACATTCACGGCAGTCTTACCGCCTGAATACCAGAACTCAACCTCAACCGGACCATTGCTCTCAGAATCCTTTGAAGCCGACTTAGACTTCGTTCCACAACCGGTAAGAAGACCCACCGTCATACTCATCATCAACGCCATACATAATAATTTCTTTCTCATAATAATCCTCCATTTTATTCTAACCTTTAACGCCCGTATCTCCACCAATACCATTAATAAACCATTTCTGTGTAAAGGCGAACATCACCAAAAGCGGCACAACTATAACAGCACTTGCAGCCATAACCTTAGGCCATTCCGTACCGTAAGCCCCACCCTCTATAAAGAAACTGCGAAGCCCCTGCGATACAAGACTTATATTTTTATCGTTAGTTATAAGTGACGGCCACATATAACTGTTATACATTGTTATAAAACTCATAAGACCAAATGTTATAAATGATGATTTAGTCATAGGCATTACGACTTTCCACAAAATCTTCATATGCCCTGCACCGTCCATCTTTGCCGCTTCTATTAGCGGTGTCGGTACCTGCATAAATGCCTGTCTTAACAAAAATATTCCAAATATGTTTATCGTATCCGAGATTATCAGACCCGTGTAACTGTTTAAAAGTCCCAGTTTTGCAAGTATTATGTAACTTGGTATATATGTTGCCGCTGCCGGCAGCATATAAGTTCCCATAACTATCGCAAACAATATTTTTCTTCCCCTAAATCTCATAAATACCATTGCATAGGCGAGCATCGCACCTGTTATTATCTGTATCGCAACGACCGCAACACTCACGAACAAACTGTTTCCTATGTATTTAAGCATCGGAGATGCCGTAAATATGCTCACGAAATTTCCCCACTGTGCCTTTGCCGGAAATAATTTTGACACGTCCATGACTTCCGCCTTTGTCTTTAATGCACTGAGTATCATCCATATAAAAGGGAATACCGTAAATATACCGGCTATGACAAGGATAAACATTTTTCCGAATGTCTTTCCGATATTTCCAAAGACTTCTATGCTTTTTTCTAATGCCACATTTCTATCTGATGCACCGTCTTTGTCTATCTTTGTAATTGATGAATACGGTTTTTTTGTACCAAATCCCGTATATTTATTTTCATTTACTATATTCTGCTGCATTTTTCTCTCTCTTTCTAAAGTCGCATTTACATAAACATCCCCATTACCCACCGCCTAGTGCTCTACTCACTATAAACATTGGAATACTTATTCTGCATTCAAATATCTCTCAAACACCTTACGGTCAAGCGGATATTTGCAATCCGTTCTGCTGTCGGCTCATTACTTCTTCATAAATCACAATCTGCATCAATAATGAACCCATTTTTTAGAAATAATAAACTGAACTACCGATAACAGTACCGTTATCGCTATAAGGACTATTGCTACGGCTGTTGCCTGTCCCATGTCATATTCCTCAAAACCAAGCTGATAATACATATAGAGAAGTGTTCTTGTCGAACCTGACGGACCTCCCTGTGTAAGTATCTGAATCTGGTCATATGCCTGAAGTGAATTTACCATTGTCACTATAAGCAAAAAGAATGTTGTCGGTGATATGCAGGGAAGTGTCACATCCCTGAAACGCTGCCATGCGTTAGCACCATCAAGTCCGTTTGCTTCGTAAAGCTCAGTCGGTACCTTTTCAAGTGCCGAGAGATAAAATATCATTGCATAACCCAGACTTTTCCACACCGTTACTATTATTACCGACAAAAGAGCCGTATCTGAACTGTTTATCCATTGCAATGCAGGAAGATGGAAAAATTTTAATACCGCATTTGCAAGTCCGCTGTCGGGATTGAATATCCATGTCCACACGATAGATACCGCAACAGTCGGAGTTATCCACGGCGAAAAAAGAATAAATTTGAAAAATCCGCTTCCTCTGAATGCTTTTCTAAGAAGAAGTGCAAGCAAAAGTCCTCCGGCTATCGTCGGAAATAATGTTCCGATGCTAAACCACACTGTCGTGCCTAACGCTTCATAAAATCTGCTGTCCTTGAACAGCTTTACAAAGTTATCCAAAAATACAAAGTTATATGTAGGTGACATATAATCCCAATCAGTAAAACTTATATATAATGATTTTAATATCGGATAAATCCAAAACACCATCAAAGGTATAAATGCAGGAAGTACAAAAAGCCACACACTTCCTATTTTCTTTAATTTATTGTTACCAAACATTTTTAATTCCCCGTTTCTTTATTTTTGTAATAAGCATATATTAAAAATATTTTTATTAATCAACTTTTCTTCAACATTTACTTTAAACACTTTTTTCTTTTGCCATTTTATTGAACTTATATTCATAAACATCTTTCACCCAATCTGCTATTCGCCTCGCCATAACTGCACGGCTTCACCAAATGTCTTTAGTTTCGATTTTTTCCTGCCGTGGAATATCGGATTTACATATCCTAAGAAACCGTAATCTTTCGACAGCACTTCAAATCTTTTCCACTCCCATTCAAGGGTATGCCAGTTTGTCACAACATCCGCCATATATGTCCGTTCATCCCTCTTTTCAAGTTCAACCTCTCTTTTTACTCCATCTTCAATCAGATATAATTCAGGAATAATATTTTTTCCGTATGTTTCTTCATTTATTTTTATTGTCACACTCGCAACAATGTCATTTTCAAATTCAGATTCGCCTGTTATCTCTATCCTGTCACCGGGAAGATATTTTTTATCTTCATAAAGAAAATAAACTTCCATTGTAATATATCTGGTAACTATGACATGACCTTTTGAAACCGCTTTCAACAGTTTAGAAGGAGTCAATCCATCCATATATACCAATGTCGCAGGGTCTCCCGGCACACTCGGCTCATCTGCCCCCTCGTACCTCTCGTCTATCAGGTTGTGCGAATCACTTCCTCCAAGTCCGAAAATCCTAAATCCCTGCTGCCACAAAAAATCTATAAATGATATGGCATCTTCATTTGCCTTTTTTGCATATTCATATGTCGGGTCATTTATTATCTCCATCAATCTTAAATTTTTCAATTTAAGGTCAAAATGTGTCCATTTCCATATATGCAGGAATGGATGGTTTATACTCCAAAGCCATTCCTTTTCATCTGCTTCCCTGATGGTGCATTCTACTTCCTGATTTATCCTGTCCTCGCCATCATGTTTTAAAATGTGTGTAAGTCTTCCCGGCATCCCAAGACAGCCAAATATATTAAAATGCCCCAGACTTGTCGTAATCTCAACCCCCGGTACAACCATTACTTTTGCATCAGGCCATCCGGTGTGCAAAACATTATGTTCAGTCGGGATATAAAAATCCATTCCCATCCGTTCTGCCTTTTTCATCGCACTTCTCGTTGTCTCTTTTCCGTCAGACAATCTCGTATGCGTATGAAAATCACCTTTATACCATCTGCTCCCATCAGAATAACTCCTGTCAAAATCAAATCCTTTGTTTCCGACCCAGTTCTGCTCTCCCACCGGCTCTTTCACAGAAGAAATGTCATCAGAAATAGTAAGTTTAACATCGAAACTGTTTTCACCAAGACGCTGCATAACATATTCCCTGAACGCACATATTATAAACTTCCATCTGCCTTTAGGAATGTCTCCAGCCGTACCTCCGGCAGTCGTGTGCATACTGTCATTTCCTATTATAAGTGTTCTAGGTCCATACCCTATCTGCCTGCACATCCTGAAATTTCCGTTACTGTCTTTAACGATTATGTAACAAAGCAGTGCATACTCCTTTGGTATATTTATCTTTATATTCATAATTTTCATTTGGGAACTGACATCCACTGTTTTTTCCTGCCATATACTCCCGCCCTTTTCAATATGATATATTAAAGTCTCCATGTGTAATCCTCACTTTTTATATTGGTCTTAATTCTGTCACTGTATCACACACTTGCAATACATACTGTGTAACAATCCCTTTATCAGCTTATTTCAGCATTTTCTTAAATGTTTACATATGCTGTGACTGTTAAAACCAATTTCATTTTTCTGACACAAATAAAGAATAACAACCTTATGTAAAATCCATAACCATGCAACGGATAAATTTTTGTAAAATGATGTAAAATTTTTGTAATGCGGTAGTCTGTTACAAAAAAATGCAAATTTGTGATATAATTACTCCAAAATCCAGATGCTTCGCATCTGTCGCACTTCGTGCTGTATGATTTTGTCGTTCACAAATTCGGTACAAGAGAACAAGCTCTCTTGCCTTGCGAATTTGTGATATAATTACTCCAAAATCCGCACTAAAATAGGAGGACTACTATGGAAAATAATAAGAAATATCTTAAACTGCTCGCCCAGAAATATCCTACGAAACAGGCTGTGAGCAGCGAGATAATAAATTTAAGTGCTATTTGCAATCTGCCAAAAGGAACGGAACATTTTATGAGCGATATTCATGGTGAATATGAAGCGTTCTGTCATATTTTAAATAACTGCTCAGGTGTCATTCATGAAAAAGTTGACCTTTTATTCCGTGATACGCTTAGCAGTGTCGAGCGACAGGAAATCTGCACGCTCATCTATTATCCAAAAGAAAAACTTGAAATGCTCCACAAAGAACATGAACTCCCTGAAGAATGGTACCGCATGATGCTGGGAAATCTTATCGAGATTGCAAAACTCCTCTCCTCAAAATACACACGCTCAAAAGTAAGAAAAGCAATGCCAAAGGAATTTGCCTATATTATTGATGAACTTTTACACGTACAGAAAGACGAGGATGACAATCAGGTGCGTTATCACAAAGTTATCCTTGATACAATATTAAATATTCATAACGGTGATGAATTTATCATCGCACTCGCAAATCTTATAAAAAGACTTGCCGTCGACCATCTTCATATCGTCGGTGATATATTTGACCGTGGTCCATGTGCCGACATGATACTTGACCTGCTAATGGAACATCATTCACTCGATATTGAATGGGGCAACCACGACATTCTCTGGATGGGTGCGGCCTGCGGAAACAAGGCATCTATAGCAAATGTCATACGAAACAATCTGAAATATAACAATACAAGAATTCTCGAAAACGGTTACGGTATAAGTCTTAGAAACCTTGCTCTTTTCGGAGAAAAGACATACAAGGATAAAGAACCGATGGACGCAGCACTCAAAGCCATATCTGTTATTTTATTTAAACTTGAAGAACAGATAATACGCCGCCATCCTGAATATGAAATGAATGAGAGACTGCTGCTTTCAAAAATAAATCTTAATGACTTTACGATAAAGACAGTTGTCTCTGATATAAATGATAAAAATGACGCTGATACCGTTTCAGACAACACTTGTAACTCCGATTGCAATCAGACGGATTTACTTTATAAATTATCAGATACCGATTTGCCTACAATAGACCCTGATGACCCTCTGGCACTTACTGAACAGGAAAATGCCATTATGGACGAACTACAGGCTGCCTTTATCGGAAGTAACCGCCTGCAAAAGCATATAAAATTTTTGTACGAAAAAGGAAGTATGTATAAGATATTTAACAACAACCTATTGTATCACGGCTGTGTTCCGCTCGATGAATACGGAAATTTTGACGGAATCACACTTGACGGAGTTGTCTATCAGGGCAAAAAATATCTTGATTATGCAGATAAAATGGCAAGACTCGCTTATCTTGACAATGATAATGAAAGTGCACTCGATTTTATGTGGTTCTTATGGGCGGGACACAAATCACCTCTATGCGGCCGTGTCATAAAGACCTTTGAGAGAAGTATGATAAATGATGATAGCACATGGCATGAACCCACAAACCCTTATTACAGATATTATCATACCGAAAAGACCTGCAATATGATACTTCACGAATTTGGTCTTTTCTCACCCGAATCACATATAACAAACGGTCACACACCTGTAAAGACTATTGAGGGTGAATCACCGATAAGGGCAAACGGCAAACTCCTTGTAATAGACGGCGGTTTCAGCAAAGCCTACCACGAAACAACCGGAATAGCAGGATATACGCTTATCTTTAACTCACATGGAATGAGAATAAAAGCCCACCATCCGTTTGAAAGCGTATATAAAGCACTTAGAGATAATAAAGATATAGACTCCGAGTCTGAGATAGTCTACACGGCAAGTCCAAGAATACTTGTTAAAGATACCGAAAACGGTAAAAAGATAAGGGATGAAATTTCGGACCTTAAGATGCTACTTAACAGTGATGCAGTGAATTAATAAAACTTGTCAAGCAGATGTTTGCAATCTGCTCTACTACCTGCTTATAAAACAGGTTAGCTTGAACAGTAACAGAAAAAACAGACATAATAAAAATCACAAAAGGATATACTTGTAGTATCTAATTTAGTTTCACGCTTAACTTTCAATCTGCAACACTTTCAACCAATCTTAATTCTGCCAATTAAAAAGGTCCTGCCATATGGCAAGACCTTATTCATTCGTAAAATTTCTGGTTTATTTATATAATCCTCTTTTGTCAAACTTACTTTTTACCGATAATCTTTCCTATTATAATTGCTATCACAATAGTAACAGCCATATCAGGCAATGTATTTCCGACAGGTATATCTACAGTCATAAGATAACGGTAAAGTATAAATCCGATAATCCAGACAACCGCATTTGATATGTCAATTTTCTTACTGCTCTTATCCGCTTTTAAGATAAAATAATCTGCTATCTGTATTGCTATCATAGGCGCAAATACTGAACCGATAAGGTACATAAAGTCTGTTATATCATCCATAGGGAATAATATCGCTGCCACTGTTCCTATAACTGTTACGATTATACTTATGACAGATGACTTTTTCATAGTGAAAAAAGTGGCTGTATTATTTACTGTACCTGTTTTACTTATATATTTTTCATCTGATTTTGAAAAAATCGTTTCACTTGATATTCCGGCTGAATATGCGTCAAGAAATGTTGTTGTTACTGTTGAAAATACAACAATCAAAAGACCAACAATTCCAAGTCCTGCCTTAACCATTATCTGTGCAACATCACTTTCCCCTGTAAATATGGCTGCACCCATTCCGATAATATACATCCAGCAGCTCACTATTCCGTAAACTATCGTGCTTACAAGTGTTGCCTTTACAGGTTCTTTTGCCTCTTTTGTATAATCACTTATCAACGGAAGCCATGATAACGGCATTGCAACGGCAAGCTCTACTGCTGCTCCAAAACTCATTGTGTCACCTGACACTTCTACTCCTGATGCTCCACTGAAAAATATTACTTTACACATTATTATGGTAAGGATAAATAATGCCGCCATTGCTATCGTATTTATTTTTCCGAGGTTTGTTATTCCAATAACTATCCATAAAATAATAAGCACTCCGATAACAAGACACCATACCCAGTTTCCAGTGTTAAATATTCCATTTGCTGCAAGCGCACCATCATAAATCATGATAGATGTCCAGCCGACAAGCTGAAGCACATTCAAAAATGCGAAAAATTTACTTCCATCAGCACCAAAACTCATAGTAACGGTATCCATCGCACTTTTTCTTTCTTTTCCTCCTATAATTCCGGCACAAAAAAGCATAACGCAGCCAATTATATGACCGATTATAATAGCAAGTATTCCTTTACTGAATCCGAGTGATGCAAACGATGTTCCCGTAAGTATCTCAGCAATCGAAAGTCCCGCTCCAAACCAGATAAGTCCGTTTTCAAATAACGATGTTCTTCTTGTGTTTTCCATTTAATTCCTCTTTTCTCTCTACTTATGTAAAAACTCTTACAGATAATATAACGGATTGTTCCATTGCTACGCAATTTTCACAATCCTACAACCACCTCCAAACCCGCATCTTTGCAAGCAAATCTGCTATTTGTCGGTGTTTGGCGGGTCAAGCCAGTAGATAGCAATCTGTATGTAAACATACATTGCCATCTACTTATGACCCTTATTTCATGAATTCATTGTCGCACGCAAATGCGTGGTTCATAGGACCACTTCCTTTTCCAAGATCAAGCATTGCCGCAAGTGCTCCTGAGATATAGTCCTTTGCTCTGAGTACCGCCTTATCAAGGTCATATCCTTTTGCAAGATTTGATGCTATGGCACTTGACAATGTACAGCCTGTCCCATGAGTATTAGGATTGTCTATCCTTTTTCCCGTAAACCACTTGTAATCACCGTTTCTATATAAAAGGTCATTTGCATCATTTATCTGATGACCGCCTTTCATAAGCACTGCACAGTCAAATTTTTCGCTTATAAACTTCGCCGCTTCTACCATGTCATTTTCATTCTCAATCTTCATTCCTGACAAGACTTCACCCTCAGGTATGTTTGGTGTGAGAACTGTTGCTATCGGAAGCAGTTTTTCCTTTAATGTACTTATCGCATCGTCCGTTATAAGTTTTGCACCGCTTGTCGCAACCATAACGGGATCGACAACTATATTTTTTGCATTGTACTCTATGAGCTTATCCGCAATTTTTTCTATAAGTCCGCTTGCCGATACCATTCCTATCTTTACCGCATCAGGGTAAATGTCCGTGAATATCTCGTCAATCTGCTCTCCTAAAAATTCAGGTGTCACATCCATGATAGCCGTCACGCCTGTCGTATTCTGTGCCGTAAGTGCCGTTATCGCACTCATCGCATATACTCCGTTGCTTATCATTGTTTTTATATCAGCCTGTATTCCTGCTCCACCGCTTGAATCGCTTCCTGCTATTGTTAATGCTGTCTTCAAATTTATATCCTCCTTTTATAAATTCCATTGCACCGTATAGAAAACCACCAAAAAAGAATGTACATAAATACCATGTACATTCTCAACATAAATTATTGCAAATCTATACCGACAACTTCCTACGCTGGCATTATCCATCAGGTTATAAGGGTTAAGATACGCAATCTACTCTCAGCCTGTTTCACGCACAAGCTCCCCTGCGTCAGCTATTATACATTAAGTTTATGATTAGTGCAAGTTGTTTGCAGCACCTTTATTTCTTCATCAGGCTGTGCTATACTTATTTTTAGAAATAAATATTTTCAAAGCTATAATCAGAAAACAAACAAAAATAAAAAGGAGGGATTTCTATGGATATTGCAGCACTCTCTATGGGACTATCACAGATAGATGTTGTTAATAATGTTGAAACCGCAGTTCTTGCAAAAAGTCTTGATACAATGAAAGATACAGGTGCAGGTCTTATCGACATGATGGACCGTTCTGCTATGGAAAGGTCTGTTAATCCTGAACTCGGTGCAAATATTGATATTACGATATAAAACTACTTCCCAAAATTTCACCCCACCTATATTATGAATATTTTCATTATACAGATGGGGTACATTATTTTAATGACATTTTTATTTTCTTTAGTTCATTTTTCAACTTCTATATTTCTTTGAATACACCATGCACACAGGTAAATTCATAATATATAATAGAAGAACTAATCTAGCAAATCATCATATGATACCTGCAAAACTTTTGTAAATGCTTTCAATTCAATATCCGTAATAAATCGTTTTCCGGACTCAATACGCTGAATAGCATTTTTGTCAAGTTCAATACCCTCTAATTGCATCTTATCTGCCAATGCCCTTTGTGATGTTTTAGGCACTAATTCCTTGCGAATTTTAGAAATATTTAACCCGGCAATATTATTTCTTCCCCCATCAGCTTTGTTTTTATAAATAAAATCACCCTCTTTTTTAAATTATCAAGCAGATATTTGCAATCTGCTCTACTATTTACTTGATAGTTTCAAAATAACATTTACTGCTTGTCATTCGCATTATTATATGGTATTCTTGAAAAGAAAATGACATTCACTAAATGTCAAAATTTGATTTACATTTAAAAAAGAGGAGGAATTAACATGATAACTATCGGAGATATGAACAAAGAACAACTGCTAAAAATTTTAGGTGATTGCTTACCACCTTTAAAAAACTGTGAAGCATACGGAATTCAATATCAAAATATTGAAAAAGAAAACATTAAAAATCACAAACGAAATTCAACTTTCCGAAAAATCGTTGCCATCGTGCTCTATATATATTTTTTAGCAATTTGGTGTAGTGGCATTATAGGAGCATTATTAGCAACTTTCTTACCTAATAATCCACAATTTGGTGCTTTAATAGGCGGTGTATGTGGAATAGCCTTAGCTATATTTCTTTGGACAAAACGTAATAAAGCTGTGGAAGATAAAATTACCAATATAGAACAACAAATAAATAATATCCAAAACCAAATAGCACAAATTTTGCACCCTATTGTTGATATGTATAATACAATTCCTACAGATTGCAGAAGTGCCTATGCAGTAGAATTTCTGTATAATGCGATTTACAGCGGCATGGCAACAGATTTCGCAAGTGCAAGAAATATGCTTGTAGCTGACCAAAGATACAGAGAAGAAATGGCACAAAGAAAGTATCAGATTGATAAAGAATATCAGGCAAATTTAGCTAAGGCAGCAGCAATGAAAGAAAGTGGCAGACAAATTAAAAACGGATTAAATAATATAGCTAATTCAAACAACGGTAATAATATATATTACAACTAAAATTACCCCACCTGTATTATGAATATTTTCATTATACAGGTGGGGTAGTTTTTTATTCTTTTTACTCTATTATTAAATGAGCTGTTGACCTTATAATATCAGTAAAATAATCAACTTCTTCTTTAGAATATCCATTATTTTCTATCTCATAAGAGAGTGGCTGTCAACACCTAATTTTACTCCGTATCTATATACAATAATCGCACCATCCGCCCTCATCTATCCCTACACAACTGTTGCGCACCATAAGTTTTCCCTCAAGCTCTGTCCTGACAACACTTTTATGACCTCCACGCATACGGTCAACGAGAAGATACAATGCAAACTTTCCCATCTCCTCTTTTGGAAGTCTTACTGTTGTGAGCATAGGTCTTATATATTGTGCTTCTTCTATATCATCACTTGCTATTATGGACGGAATATAATACCTGTTTTTATTTGCTTCAAGGAATTTTAACATCCCGATAGCCGTTATATCGTTTGCACAATATATTCCTGTCGGTCTGTCCTCCGACTGCATAAATTTCTGCATTGCCGCAAAACCCTCCGCTTCCGTCTGCCCTGTCTGTACTATATAATCTGCCTCCGGGTCTATGTCATGTCTGTGCAATGCTTCAAGATACCCACGGTACCTCGCTTCATTATAGCAGTCCCCGACATAAGCGATACTTGTATGTCCCAGTGATATAAGGTATTCTACTGCCATCATTGCAACTTTCTTCCCGTCGCACAAAACCTCATCAACCTCATAATTTGTTGAATTACGGTTTACCGAAACCACATTTTTAAATTTGTTATTGAGTTTTTTCAATGCATCTTTATTACATTTACCAATGATTATAAGACCGTCACATTTTTGCTCAAGCTCATCATACATTTTATCTACCAGCAGATTAATGTCTTCATGACGGCATTTTTTATCATTTGAAAAAATTGGCATATACCAGACTTTTGTCAATATTGCAACCTGTTTATGTATCTCACTTTCTATCACCCGCAGCAGTTCATTAAAAAACGGGTCTGCTGTTGCCTTTTCCATTCGTGTCATAAGTACACTGACATAATAAACCTTTTCCTCTTTCTCCTTAACTCCCATCTTCAGATTTCTTGCGGCGGTATTGGGCGTGTAATTAAGCTCTATCGCAATCTTCCAGATTTTGTCACGAAGTTTTGGAGATGAACATTTATAATTTGGATTGTTGAGCACGCGTGAAACAGTCGAAGCCGATACACCTGCTCTCTCTGCTATTTTCTTGATTGACATGATTTTTTCCTTTCTTACTTAAGGATGTCAGGAAATTACGAAACTACTTATATGTTGTGTTTTAATTGCACAAATATAACAAATACTAACACAGGCACGCTTTCGCTACCTGTCACTCGTAACAGTACTAAGCCAGCAAAATACGCTGCCTAAGTGCTGACGGTGACAGAAGTGCACTGCTAATACTATTTGTTATATTTGTGCAATTTAATCTCAGATTATGATAGTTTCGCAACTTCCTGCTAAGTTACCCCTGCATCATATTAACTCACTTTATACAACATTTGCAAGCATTCAAGCTGATATTTGCAATCCGCTCTGCTGTCTGGTCCTAACAAACTATATCGAATACACAAACGGAATTTCCTCCGTGTCGAAAAAGTCCCTGTAGACCTGCTCTTTTACCATATTAAAACTTGCTCCCACTCTGCTTCTTGGTGTTTCAAGTTCCACCTGCTTTATTCTTTTTATTTTTCCCGGATGTGGTGTCATCACTACAATTTCGTTTCCAAGATAAATTGCTTCGTCTATGTCATGTGTGACGATTATCATTGTTATCTTTTCTTTTTTCCATATTTTCAGAAGTTCATCCTGCAATCTCATTTTTGTCATGGCATCAAGTGCCCCAAACGGTTCATCAAGAAGCAGCAGCTTAGGCTTGTTTGCTAACGCTCTTGCAATAGCTACTCTCTGTGCCATTCCTCCTGAAAGTTCTTTCGGATATGCGGCTGCAAACTTTTCAAGTCCCACAATTTTTAAATTTTCCATGATAAGCTCATCATTATTTTTTAATTCCTTTGGCAGTCCGAAACGGATATTTTCTTTTACGCTCAGCCACGGAAGAAGCCTGTGATCCTGAAATATAAAACCTGTCTGTCTTGAAGCGTGTTCTACTTTTTTGCCGTCAACAAGAACAGTACCGTTATATTTTGTCTCAAGCCCGCCTATTATGCGAAGCAATGTACTTTTTCCACAGCCGCTTCCCCCTATTATTGATACAAACTTTCCACCGCCAATCGTCAGATTTATATCTGAAAGAGCAGTTGTTTCCTTATTTTTTGATTTAAAAATCTTTGTCAGATGTTTTATCTCTACGATATTTTCCATTCTAACCTCCATTCCCATGCTCTGGCACAAATAACATCAAACCCATTTTATAAGTTTTTTGTTCAATTTTCTTAAAATGTCATCCATAATCTTTCCCACGATTCCAACTATAAGCATACCAAGAATTACTATGTCGGGTCTTGAAAGACTTCTTCCATTTGAAAGCATATATCCGACACCGCTTGTCGCTCCTATCATCTCGGCTGCCACCACACATACCCATGCATTGCTTATGCCAAGCCTTATGCCCGTGAGCATTGACGGCAGTGCACCCGGAA
The DNA here is from genome assembly GCA_050874945.1 of Butyribacter sp. Classification (GTDB taxonomy): domain Bacteria; phylum Bacillota; class Clostridia; order Lachnospirales; family Lachnospiraceae; genus Butyribacter. The sequence continues at coordinate 16,741 of JBNMLR010000013.1, forward strand.
TTATTATGTGAATTATAAGTTCCTTTTTTGATACCTCGTAAACGCTTGCCAGCTCATAATATTTTCTGTCGATATTTTTTATACCATCAACACAGTTTACAAAGATAGGGAAAAAACCTCCCAGAAATATAATAAATATTTTTGAACTTTCTCCGATACCAAACCACAAGATTGCAAGCGGTATCCATGCTATCGGTGGAATTGGACGCAAAATCTGAATTATAAAATCAGTTAATATCTCAAATTTCGATGAAATGCTCACGACAATCCCAAGTGCTATCCCCGCCACAAGTGATACGATAAATCCTTCAAGCACACGCACCACACTTATATACATATTTTCAAAAAGTTTTCCACTCTGCGCCATCTGGACAACGGTATCTCCGATACGGTCGAGCGACGGCATCGAATACGACTTTGTATATCCTGCCATACCTGCCAGAAACCAGACAACAAGTACCATAACGGGAAGCAGCATATAAAGAGTCCAGTAACTAATACCTCTTTTCTCTGTATCAACCATAAAATCTCACTCCTTTTCACTTATTTTAGGAATTTGCAAAACTATCTTAATCTGTTATTAACTTGTGCAAATATAATAACTAATGTTAGCCGGCATTTTTGTCGTCGTCAGCACTTAATCAGCGTTTTTTGCTGATTTATGTACTGTTACGAACGACAACATAGCGAAAGCGTGCCGGCGTTATTATTTATTATCGTTACACAAGTAACACAGTATAAAACAAGTTTTGCAATCACCTATTATCTACTTATCCACCTCATCCAGATACTTCTTATTAATAAATGTATTCATATCCACATCATTCTGAATAATTCCTGCCTTTAACGAGAAATCTTTCACGGCTGTTATCTCTGCAATATCTTCTTTTGAAAGTTCCGTCTGATAAGTGAAATTCTTAAGTATCTTAAGCATAAGCTGTTTATCTACTCCAAAATTCTCTGCCACTGTTTCTGCCGCTTTTTCAGGATTTTTCTCTATAAAATCATCAGCCCTGTTCAACGCTTTTATGTATGCCTCAACTGCTTTTGGATTTTTGTCTGCATAATCTTTGACAAAATAAGTTATCATATTTCCTCTTTTTACACCTGTTCCATCAGCAAGCACTCTCGCCGTATTATCACTTGTGAGTTTTGATATAAACTGCTCCCATATAACTATCGCGTCAACCTCACCGTTAGACAATGCCGCCGACTGGTCACCTGCCGCAAGATTTACACTGTCCACATCATCAGTTGTAAGTCCCTCTTTATCTAAGAGAAGTGCCAGAAGATGCTGTGCATATG
>JBNMLR010000014.1:0-17699 GCA_050874945.1 Butyribacter sp.
ACGCTTTCGCTCGAAGAACTGCGTAATGGTACATAAGCGGGCATAATCCGCCCGCTAAGTACCAACGCAGTTCAAACGCCATTCGGTCGGAATAATACTCTCTTTCCCTGCTGTTTACGATTAATTTATAAAAGTCAAACGGGGGACTTTCTTGATAGCATTAAAAAACACATACCTATTTGTATTTACAACAAACAAAGTATGTGTTTCCTTTTTACTATATTTATATTTCCACTTTAGCAGGCCTCTGTCCCTGCTTCTACATCAGGTTCTTTATGCAATACCGATACAAATGTCATTTTCTTATCTATAAGACTTCCTGCGATGGCTACACCTTTTCCCATTGTAAATGCAGCTACTACTGTTCCTATTCCGAGTCCGAGAATTTTTCCGAGTGCAAAGTATGTCAGACACGCTGTTACAAACAGACAGGTTACATCAAATGTAATCTTTACTCTTGAATACGGTCTGTTTATTATCTCTGACAAATCCCTCGGAAACAAGTCTGTCGGTATTATCGGCAGTTTACAGCGGTTTGATAATGCAATTCCAAAGCAGAGTATTATGTAACTTAACACAAAGTAAAATATTCTGAGCGGAATTGACAACGGAAGTTTTGTTATCCACAATTCATGTATATCCATCAGTTCTCCAAATAAAAATCCTGCCACAAAGCTGAACAGATATGATGGAACAAACCTCTTTTTCAGGACCATAAGTGTTATTACAAGAAGTCCCTGAAATATGTATGTCCATGTTCCAAGTGATAATCTCGGAAATACCTCACTAAATGCGTACGGTACACTTGATATTGCCGATATTCCGGAACCTGACTGCAGCATAAGCAATACTCCCATGCTGTTTACTATGATTGCCAGAATAAGTGCTGCCTCTCCTCTAAGTATAAGTCTTTTGTCTTTCATGTCTTACATCTCTTTTCTTTTTTATTAGACTTTTTCCGCATGAAATTATAGTCCTTTTTTTAGAAGATGGCAAGAGGCTTTTTATCACCGAATTATTTTTAATATTTAAAATGCTTAACAAAATTTTTTTCCAATAAATCAGGTGTATAAATATATGCTTCTTTAAAAATATACTTTTCTAGTTTTCTCATGTAATCTGATTGAAACTTCTGACCAGCCAAAAGACATTTACGCATCTTATCAGCATCTACAATATTTTTATCCTCACTGACTACCAAAATATAAACTACATTTTCTTTTGCAAATGCAATAGGATTATCATAATTAAATGTATTATATTTCATATTATTCTTATCTTTAAGTTCATATAATATATCTACAAGCCAATACCAGTTTTGAAACGCCTTTTTTGTTACACTGCCTTTTGCTTTTGATATTTTTTGGTTTTTAAATTCGATAAAATACCATATATCTTCAGAACTGATTGCAAACGCATCTGCTGAAGCAAGTGATTCACTTTCCTTAACAGAATCCGGAAACCGCGCAATGCGATATACATTATGTGCAATCTCGTCCATATCAATTATTTTCATATCCTGCCTGTTATCCTCATAAACAAGTTTCCTTTCACCCGTTCTCCTTGTTTCTTCCTTATCCTCCGAGGCACTTGAAAGCTCTGTTTCTATACAAATTTGTTGTCTATAGTTGTCCGCAAATTTCTGAAACAACCCTTTTATCTGCTCGTAATTCGTCATCTTCTGTTTCCAGTTCCTCTCTTAACCTGCTTAATAACAAAGTTGGGTCAACCATCTGTTTATATATCTTACCTATATTTTTTGTAACATTTTCAAAAACTGCTCCATTCTCCTGCATATCTGCCAGATAATAATTACATCTTTCGGATATTTCGTATTTTTTTGAATATAACTCTAAAGCCTCCATAAAATGAGCACTATGCGTTGTTACAACAATATGAAAATTAAATTTTTTCTGCAACAATACAATTATTTCTGCATATAACAACTGCCATTCCGGATGTAAATGTATTTCAGGCTCATCTAATACAATAACATCTTTATCTCTCAGATTTCCATTTAATAATAATTGTTTCAAAATCAAAAACGCTTTGACTCCCGTTGACAATGAAGCAACATCCAGTTCCTTAGAAGAATCCTCAGCAAACTGATACATATATTTTTGTTTTTTTACTACTTTTCCGGCAGCCACTCTGTTAATAATCTTGATAATATCCTCAAGTTTATTTGCTACCAATAAATCAGAAAACGCCTTTTCCTCTACTTCTTTGTCTTCTTTTTGAATCAACTTTCGTAAAATATTTCTCTTATGAAGCGAAAGTTCTGATATTCCAAATGTTAATATATGATTCATTTCGTCTATAACAAAAGGGTCATCTATATAAATGGAGTTATTTAAAATTTCAAATTGACGTTTTTCTTCTATACACTCATCTTTTTTAAAAAGTAATCGAATATCTTTTTCTTTTATTGACAAAACTATTTCTGCCAGACCCTCTTTATCATATAAAGAATTTATCTCCCCATGAAATGATTCCTCAAAATAATTAGTATATATCGTCCTGCTAAATACTTCATCCGATATTTTTTTATTTTCCTCTAAATAACCAATTACCTTTTCTACAAAATCTGATTCGTCATCACTTTGTGGAATCATACGCTCTTCATATTTTCTGCAGATTTCTTCCCGTTCTGCTGATTCACATTCTAAAAGAACCTTAGCAAATTCACTATAAGTACGCATTGTATAATGTCTGAATCTTAAATCATGTTTATATCTGTTTTGCTCAATTTCATTGCGTAACATATGTGACAACGAATCAATTCTTGCATTATTCATCTTTTCATCTATATTATATGTTGCATTGAAAACAGCGTCTAAAGTTTTGCCTATCGTACTTTTACCAATATTATTATTTCCCGCAATAATTGTGATTCCGTCAATCTCAATATCAGCTTTTAAAATTTTTGCAAAGTTTCTAATACTTAATTTCATTATCCTACCTCATTTTTAGCAACATTTTTTATTCAGTTATTATATCCTATATTATCCCAAAAATCCATCCGAAATACAAGTTGTAATTCACTCTCAATTTTCCGTCCTAAACCTGTGTGACGGACGGTAAATCATAACCGCCACAAAAATCAACACTGCCGTCACCGACAAACTGACAGGGTATGCCGTCATTATCACCCTGAATGTCTTGTGCATCGGAAATACGGCAAATATCCAAAATATTCTTACACCACACACACCGATTATCGTGAGAACGGCTGGCACAAGTGAAATTCCAAAACCTCTTAAATATCCTGATAAATTCTCATAAAGCATACTGAAAGTATAGGCTGAAAATACCATTATGAGTCTTGTATATCCTGTATTTATTACTTTAGGGTCATTATTAAATATTGAGAGCAGCATTTTTCCGGACAGTAAGATTAAAAATATCGCACCAGCCGTCACTATCGCATCCTCAATAATACATAAAATAAGCACTTTCTTACATCTTTTTAATTGTCCCGCACCATAATTCTGTCCCGTAAATGTTGTGCACGCCTGGCTGAACGAATTTAACACATCATAGGCAAATATCTCGATATTGAAAGCCGCACTTGATGCCGCTATCACCATAGTTCCAAGACTGTTTATTGCCGATTGTATGACAATATTTGCAACAGCAAACACGGCACTCTGTATTCCTGCCGGAAGTCCTATCTGAATTATCCTTTTAAATACCTTTGTGTCAAATCTCAGTTCTTTTTTTCTTATACGGATAACCTGTTTTGTTTTTACAAGTTTAATAAACAATAATATTGAACTCACGGCATTTGAAATCACGGTCGCTATAGCCACCCCATTTACGGTCATTTTAAGTACGATAACAAAAAATAAATTCAATACAACATTTAATATTCCCGATACCGCAAGTGCTTTTAGAGGTGTCTTTGTTTCTCCAACACTTCTGAATATCGCCGCTTCAAAGTTGTAAAGAAGTATAACAGGCATTCCGAGAAGATATATCCTTATGTATAAGAGTGCATAATCAAATACATCATCCGGAACATTTAACATCCTAAGAAGATTTCCGATAAACAATTCTCCAAATATCGTCACAAGCAAACCGCCTGCTATCGACATTATTATTGAGGTATGCACTGCTTTATGTACGGTATCATTATCTCTTTTGCCTATTGCCGTGGCAATAATAACATTCGCTCCGAGTGCAATCCCAATAAAAAAATTCAATATCAGTCCAACTATAGGGCTGTTAGCACCAACCGCCGCAACAGCAAGCGTTTTTGCATCTCCGGTAAAATTACCGACAATCGCAATGTCCGAAGCATTAAAAAGCTGTTCCAAAATTCCCGTTGCCGCAACAGGCAGAGCATACTGTATCAGCTTATTCCAGATAGAGCCGTTTACCATGTCCATTTTAGCTGCCGTCACTTCTGATTTTCCCAAATCGTATCACCTTTCCTTTCATTTTTTCAAAAATGTGTGTTCCAAAAACAGGTAACAAAGTATTTTAAATACTCTTTTTGATACCCTTTTATCTACAATGCTTTTTAACTTTTTAAAAAAAACTTTCCACACTTTCAGTTCGTCCAATTATTATCTGCATTTAACATTATCAAGAAATTCCCTTCTAATATGCTGCGATAGCAGCTAATAGTGTTATGAGCAAGCAGCAGAGCAAATTGCGAATATCCCGCTTGCATCCTGCATCATGTTATTATATATTCAGTTGTTTTTTATAGCAAATATATATAAACTATAGTTTATCATAGCTTAAAGGAATGAATTGTGATATAATACTAATACTCCAAAATAAGAAAGAAGATGATTACAAATGGATATTCGTGTTTTAAAATATTTTTTAGCCGTTGCAAGAGAAGAAAACATTACAAGAGCCGCTGAAAGTCTGCATATAGCACAGCCGTCTTTGTCAAAACAGATAATGGAACTTGAACATGAACTTGGAAAACAGCTTCTTATTCGAGGAAAAAGAAAGATTACGCTGACGGACGAGGGCATACTTCTTCGCAAGCGTGCAGAGGACATTTTATCACTTATTGAGAAAACAGAGCGTGAAATATCTTCAGATTTTTCTGATATATCGGGAGAAATAGTAATCGGCGGAAATTCAACACCGACAATACTTAAAACCGCATCCGCTATACACAGAAAACACCCTAATGTAACATTTCAATTTTATAATGGAGATGCCACAGATGTGACAGAACGCCTTAATCATGGAAATCTTGATTTTGCAATCCTACTCCAGCCTATCGACACTTTGAAATATGAATATGTGAAACTTCCTGAGAGTTCTCTATGGGGTGTTCTTATGAAAAAAGACTGCCGGTTTGCCGACCTTGACATGATAAGTAAAAAAGAACTGCTGCAAATGCCGCTTATTCTTCACCGCCGTATCGGTTTGCAGCAGAACATTGCAGACTGGGCAGATACGGATATAGACCGTCTGCATATAACAGCAACTTACAATGTCGTACACGGAAGTCCTGCCACATTTGTTAAAAATAATCTTGGATATTTTGTCACAATAAAAGACCTGATTTCAGATGAGCCTTACAACGATGTTGTATTCCGTCCGCTCAAACCTGAGTTAAAAATTGAATACAATCTTGTGTGGAAACGCAAAAATATATTTAACAATGCGGCAAAGGTATTCCTCGAGGAAATCAAAAAATATCATAAAAGCCATTAATGATACTTTAAAAACAGCGGCATTAAATAACATAATTTTTATATCACTATAATGTGTTACTGCCCCTCCGCCAAATCCAGCATATACAATAAACTGTCCCTGTCAGGATATGTATATAAAATCGGTAATTCCGGTTTATCAATCTTATAAAATCCTGCTTTTTCATAAAATCTGTGCGATGTTTTTGCAACAGACGGCGTATCTAAAATAATATGCTTCACTTCCGCTTCTTTGGCAAATTTTATAAGCTCACTGTAGAGAGCAAGTCCTACTTTTTGTGAGCGGTATTCTTTTTTGACAAAGAATTTTTTCATAACCGCACAATTATTTTCTTTCATCATAAGTCCGATAGTTCCGATTACTTTCCCGTCACAAAGTGCAATCCAAAATTCGCCGCCTTCCTGCTGATATGACTTAGCTATATTAAGAAGGTCAGGCTGTTCTTCGAGTGACAGATTTATCTTTGACTCGTTATTTTGAATATCAAGAATAAGTGAGATAATCTCATCATCATATTTTCCGCTGTATTTTTCTATGTGCATGACTTTCTCTATTTCCTCCCTAAAATCTCCTTAATCTGTTCAAGATTTTCCACGAAATATATGCCCTCCTGCCGTTCTTCCGAGGACAATCCCATCTTAACCATATGTGAGAGAAGTTCTCTAAGTCCATTATAATAACCGTTCAGATTATACAAAATACATGGTGCATCAAGCTGCTTTAAAGATACTTTTGACATAACTTCTGTAATTTCTTCCAAAGTACCCGTTCCTCCCGGAAAAGCAATAAATGCGTTCCCAAGTTCTATCATCTTTGTTTTTCTTTCTTCCATGTTTTCTGTAACTATAAGCTCAGTTATCTCATCGTATTGCAATTCGCCATCGACAAAAAACTGCGGTTCTACGCCCGTCACCTCTCCGCCTGCTTCTAATACGCTCTCGGCTATCACTCCCATAAGTCCCGACTTAGAGCCACCGTATATAAGTGAATTTCCACTCTCGCCAATCCATGTTCCAAGCTTCTTTACTTCATCTGCTAATGTGGGGTCATTTCCCTCAAAAGCCCCAAGATACACTGTAATGTTCATCTTTAATGTTCTCCATTCTATTTTTTCAAATACATAAAGCTTTTATTCTCGTTTTTTGTTTCCTTAAATGTCACAAAACCTGACTTTTCATGCAAATCAATATTCTGTGGGTATCTTATACTTGCATTTATCTAATCCTGACTGATTACTTTCTCTAGCGTTTCCAACAATTTGCTCACGCTAAGCGGCTTTGTAAGGTGTCCGTTCATTCCCGCATCAAGCGATGCCTGTATGTCCTCCTTAAATGCATTCGCCGTCATTGCTATGATTGGAATTTCTTTTCCATCCGGTCGTCCGGGCATACTGCGGATAGTTCGTGTAGCTTCATAACCGCCCATTTCAGGCATCATAATATCCATAAGTATTACATCAAATGTCCCCGGAGCATTATCTTTGAATGTTTCCACCACCTGTCTGCCATTTGTAACTCTGGTAAACTTCATTCCGCTTTCATTTAACTGATATGTGATTATTTCCGCATTTATATCATTATCCTCGGCAACAAGAACATTTACACCCTGAAGCGATTTGAGTGATTTGTTTTCATCCGATGTTTCCGGCTTAACATCATCATCATTCTTTTCTTTTGCTAATTCCATCGGCAGTTCTACAATAAATGTGGTTCCCTCATTCTTTTTGCTCTGTACGCTTATGGTGCCGCCCATCATCTCAACATAACGCTTTGTGATAGCCATTCCAAGACCGGTTCCTTTATATTGCGTTCTCGCACCAAACTCCTCCTGTGAAAATTCTTCAAAAATATGAGGTAAAAATTCTTCACTCATTCCGCAGCCTGTATCAGAAACAGTATATCTTGTCAACACATGAGCTTCATCTAAACCCTGAACTACATCTGCCACAAATGTAACTTTTCCGCCTTTTTCAGTAAACTTCACGGCATTGCTCAAGATATTTACAAGAACCTCCCTGACACGAACGGAATCCGTCATTACCTGATAATGCTTCTCCATATGCAGACGCTCTATGTTAAATATAATGCCTTTTTCAATCGCAAGCCCCTGAATAATAGATTTCACATCATCTGTTATCTTGCATAAATCTGTTGAAACAGGTGTGTAGATTTCCTTTTTATTCTCAATCCTGCTTATATCAAGCACATCGCTTATAAGCGTCAGAAGATGCTTTGAACTTGTCATAATCTTTTTAAGATATTTGTTTACATCTTCGTTTTTATTTTGCTGAATCGCAATCTTTGTAAAACCGATTATGGCATTCATCGGTGTACGGATGTCATGCGACATACTATGCAAAAATACACTTTTTGCCCGTGCTGCCGCCTTAGCTGCCTCGGCTGCTTCTGCAAGCTGTCTGTTACTCTCCTCTAACTCAGCATACCTGCGCTTTTCATAAACATTGTGAGCAATTTGCAATGTCATGAGCATAACACCGACAGCTACACAAAATATTATTAATATCACAGTTCCGTATTTTTCCTTAAAACTTAATTTGCGGTTTATGATTTTTGCACCTTTAGGTATGAGTGATTTTGAAATGTTAAATTTGTCAAGTACATTCTGGTCGAGATAATATCCGTTCGGGCTTTTACTCTCCATTTTTATTGATGCCGGGTCTGCTCCACGCAGCATTTTCATTACCATTTCGGCAGCAATTTTGCCTGAAGTGTCATGCCGAACTATATTTCCACCGAGAACTCCGTCTCCGATTCCCGCCTGAACAAACCTCAATACGGGAACTTTTGCATACTTCTTAATAAGTTGACAGGTCTGTTCATTTGTGTATGTATGCCCCTCCTTATCCTCTGAAAGTATCAGATAAATAAGTATTGAATCGCTATCTATATTTGAAATTTTCTCAATAATCTGCTGTTTTGTAAGCAGCGAGCCATTTATCGTTTCAAAAGACAGCTCAGGATAATTTCTTTTCTGAGCAAAAAACTGCTGCTGCTCTCCGATTCCTGTAACCGTATCATCAACAATAGCCACAACCTTTTTTGCATTCGGCTGAATTCTTCTTGCAAAATCAAGATTTTCCCCGTAAGAAAACTTTTCGATTACACCGGTCACTAACGGGTCTTCACTGACTTTTTGAGCATATTCAATATTGTTTATTCCCTCAAATACGATAGGAATACCCTTAAATAAAGTTTTCTTATACTTCATCGCAAAGCTAAGAGCAGCATCGTCTCCTACGATAAGTGCATCATATTTTCCTGCATTTTTCTGCTTATAGCGGATTTTCTCAAGCATAATCTGCTCCGCCATCTTAACCTTGATTTTTTTCGTGTCCATAAACTCTATGTCAAGTGTAACCGAAGAATCCAGTTTAGACTTAATTCCATCAATCTGTAATGGAACCGTTGACCACGCATATGAATATGAACTTATAAACAGGACACGATGATTTTCAACATCTTCCGTCTGACTTTTATCCTTTGCATGAACTAATATCGGGCGAAATAGAAGCAATGCGAATAAAATCGCAAATATCATACATCTAAAATATTTTCTTTTGTATGCCATATTTTATCTCTTTTCTTGTCAGTCAGGCGGATATTCACAATCCGCTCTGCTGCTTAATAGTGTTAAACAATTTAAAACCATAAGTTCATTATATCTTTGGTATAAATTCATGTCAATTATTTCGCTACAGGATTTGCCTTTCCCGCAAATTCCTCTAACTCGATTTTATACACTTTCACATTAATTATTCCTTTGCAGCGTTCAAGCGGATAATCGGTCTGTTCATAATGTTCAAGAATAAGTTTAAGACCCTTTATTATCTCATCCTGATTTTTTACTTCCTCGCATTTTCCAAATCCTATCACACTCTCATACCTTGTCGTAATTCCCTGACCCGTTTTCTGAACCTTGAAAAAAGTATCAGCTTCAACGCATACATTTGGATTTTTTTCAATATACTCTGTCTTAAGTCCCTGTTTTGCACAATGGAAATAAAGAACCGGCTTTTCATTTACAATCTCCATTCCAAAAGAAACCGGAACTACATATGGATATTTGTCACCATACATCGCAATACGGATTGTATTGCTTCTCTGTAAAATATTAAATATTTCATCATTTGAGATAATCTCTCTGTCTTTTCTACGCATAAATGTTTCCTCCCGTTTTATGATTTCATAATATATTTTTTATTTCAATCATTCTAGCACAAGCACAGCTATTGGGCAATTATATGTAAAACTTACAAAACTGTAAGATTACACCCCGTAAATGTAAGCTGATTCGATGGCAGGCTTATCTATTTTGAAATATACTTGTATCATCAAATGAAAAACACGGAGGGCTAAAAAATGAGTACATGGATTGATAGTATTAACAACGGTATAACGATAGCTATAGTTTATGGAGTTTTACTTTACATTCCATTTTTAGCAGGTTCGATTTTATTAAGAGGCGGACGCTTTAACATAGCAAAGTGTGTGTTGAACACTCTATTCTTTGTATATATATGCTGCTTGTTTTCACTTGTATTTTTACCGCTTCCAACAATGGGAACAAAATTAAGCGGTCACCAGATACAGTTAATCCCCGGCTACTGCCTTTATGACATAGCAAAAAATCCAAGTTTTCGTGCAATAGCACAGGTACTTTTTAACATAGTAATGACAATCCCTTTTGGTGCGTATTTTAAATATTACCATAAGATGGACATGAGAAAAATCGCACTTATAAGTTTTGCACTTACATTATTTATTGAGGTTGCACAGCTTACGGGACTTTTCTTTATCTATTCTGGTTCATACCGTTTATGTGATGTAGATGACCTTATCTGCAACACACTCGGCGGTGTTATGGGTGCATGGATTGCTTCAAAATGTGCATTTTTACCTGAGATTGAAATGTTTGAGAGAAATATTTTTCATATTGGCCGCAAGGAGAGCAAACTGACATATTAAAGAAAAGCGTTTACCCTTATAATAATCAAAGGATAAACGCTTTTTATTAACTGCTAATTTTATTTACCTTGTTACATAATAAGCCCAATTACTTTTTAATAACTCCCGACGGTGCAATTCCCGTCACCGCCTGCGTTAAAAAGTCGCTAACAGCCTTTCCCGTATTTCTCGGCATAAAACAGGTATGACCTTTATCCAGCTTTGCAATCTCCTGCATTTCATTTTCCGTCAGTTCAAAGTCAAAAACATCTAAATTTTCTTTCATCCTTTTGGGGTTAGAAGATTTAATCAGCGGTAAAATACCACGCTGAAGCAGCCAACGCAAAACAATCTGTGCCGATGATTTGTTATGTGCATTTGCAATATTGCAAATAACCTCATTATTCAATAAATCATCTTGTCCTGCTGCCAGCGGTGACCATGCCTGCATTAAAATATTTTCACTTTTCAAATATTTTTCCTCATCGCCACGCTGAAAGAACGGATTACATTCTAACAGATTTGCCGCCGGTTTTACTTTGTTCCAAAACATAAAATCAGCTAATCTGTCCTGTGTAAAATTATCTACACTGATAGCACGAACTTTGCCTTCTTCATACAATTCCTCAAGTGCCTTCCATGCACCGTAATAATCATGGTATGGCTGATGAACTACATACATATCCAGATAATCAAGTCCCAATTTTTCCATTGACTCTGCAAAACCATGTTTTGCTCCCTCATAACTAATATCAGGTATCCAGAGTTTCGTAGTAATAAACAATTCCTCTCTCGGCACACCACAACGGGCGATAGCTTTTCCCACCGCTTCTTCATTGCCATAAGCAGCCGCAGTATCAATCAAACGATAACCCGACTCAATAGCCTGCACTACCGCCTCCTCACAGGCAGCCTGATCCGTCATACGAAAAACACCAAATCCAATCTTAGGTATCTCAACACCATTATTTAAAATAAATTTTTCAGTCATGTAAATCCCTCCTAAAAATTTCTTAACTGTATTATAGATTTGGTTTTATTTAATAGCAAATACTTATAAAGAATGATTTATCATAGTTTATAAGCATAATATATACTACACAATATAAGTCCAAAAGGCTCCTGCCGAAGCCTTTTTATGCATCTTTTTTACTCAAATCAGATGATATTTCGTCCATTTTTGTGAACGGTATCTCTGAATAAATATAATCCCCCTAAATACAAGATCCATGCTCATTCCAATTGCAATGCCTATCACTCCCCAGTTAAAAGCAAGTCCGAATAATGCGGAGAAAAGAAGTCTTGCCCCTATTGTAAGCGTTATTGACACTATCATTGTGAATTTCACATCTCCGGCGGCACGAAGTCCGTTACCAAGTGAACCTGCAAAAGGATATGCAAGTCCGTTAAAAATATTATTTATCAATACAAGCCAGATTACAAGTGTTTTTGTTTTTGCCGATATAGCTGAATACTGTATTATAAGCGGTGTAATCGCAAAAATAAATGCGTTCCACAATATTGATAATACTAATGTTATACGGTTTAATTTTTTGAAATAATAGTTCGCCGAATCTATATCTCCGGCTCCCATGCACTGTCCGATTACCGTTGTATAAACAGGAGCCATTGCGAGTCCCATAATAGATGCAAGCGACCATATGCTCTGAGCCATGCCGTTTGCCGCAATCTGATATGTTCCAAAAAGTGCTACCATACTTGAAAGTGCAACTTTTACAAGCTGATGCACCCCATTTTCTATACCGTTTGGCAATGCAATTCCCATAATTCTTTTTTGAAGCGAACCATTCCATTTAAACAAAAAAGCTTTCTTGTACCGAACATCAAGCCGCTTGTTAAAACAAAATACAGTAACAGCAATCGCAGATAATATTCTTGTTATCAATGAAGGATATGCAACCCCTGCTGCACCAAGATGTAACACAAGCACTCCAACACAATTTCCGATTACATTAATGACATTTGTAACAACAGAAATATACATTGTCACATTTGTCTTTTTTATACTTCTGCAAAGAGCCGCACCCGCATCATATACAGCCAATGCCGGAAGTGAAAATGTAGTTATGACAAGATAACTTTCACAGGCACTCATAACATCCGGTTCAATTTTTCCAAATAGTAATTTCAAAAGCGGATGCCGGAATATAAGGATAAGTGCGGACAATATCACGGATATTAACACTGAAACAAGTAAAAGCTGGCTTGCCGATGCCGATGCATTTTTCTTATCTCTATTTCCTATGTACTGGCTTATGATAACTGCACCACCTGACGAAAGTGCAGTAAATAAAAATATCAGCACGGTGTTAAATGAAGTCACAAGTGAAACTCCCGACACATCTGCCTCACTTGAAAAACTGACAACAAAAGTGTCCGCTATTCCCACAAACATAAGAAGAAACTGCTCAACAAAAAGTGGAATAATCAAATTTCTTAAGTCTTTATTTGTAAACATATCACACCTCGTATTCTCGTGTAAATGCACATTTACATTCTTCAAGCATATGACTCACCTTATCCATATCCCAGTCGCAAAAATCTGTTGCAATCATGGAAGCTATTCCATGCGTATGCATCCACAGATTGTCATGCAGATAATCTGCTTCATCATGGCTGATATTATAGACCTCCATAAGCTCTGAAACAGATTTTTCTATAACAGGATAAAGACTTCTTTTTATCTCCTTGAATGCATTTGCACGCATAAATAAAAAGCAGAAAAGTTTTGGTTCATCCTTTGCAAAATGTATATACTCCATATCGTAAAGTCTTATCACACCATCTTTACTGCCTTTTTTCATAATATTCTCGAACTCTTTTACAGCCAATGGAATCAATTCACCACGCAGCTCATCCATTCCTTTAAAAGACAGATAAACAGGCTGAGTAGAACATTTTAACTCCTTAGCAAGTGCTTTTATATTGACCGCTTCAAATCCCTGCTCTCCCAGAAGTTTTAATGCAGCCTTTAAAATCATATCCTTTGTAATCTGTTTCTTTGCCGGCATATTTACACCTCTTTCTAAATAAAAACTCGTTTTATGCAATAAAATAAACCTTTTTATCAATAAACAGGTTTATTTTATTCTTATTTGTATTTCCTGTCAAGTTATGCAAATTACAGTTGCAGCCATTTTTTTGTTATATTCGTTAAATCAGACAACTGAAAGAATAGCGTAAAAATGGCAAAACCAGCGTTATGTCTCCAAGAATTGCTTCGCAATTCTCATTGGCACCACACTACATTACAAGCATTTTCCTATACATTAAAAAAGCTCGGAGAGAATTTATTAAATTTTCTCTCCGAGTTTTATACTCCTCCCTCTATCTCTTCCTGCACAACTTAGCTATCGTCTCCACCACCTCGTCCATTTGAAGCGGTTTTGCCAGATGTTCGTTCATCCCAGCATCTATACATTCCTGTGCATCTTCTTTAAACGCATTTGCAGTCATTGATATTATAGGAATCGTCTGTGCATCAGGGCGGTCTAATGCTCGGATTGTCTTTGTCGCAGCTATTCCGTCCATAACAGGCATCATCACATCCATAAGAATCGCATCATATGTACCTGCATCTGCAGATGAAAATGCTTCGACCGCCTGTCTGCCGTCAGACACAACTGCGACTTCTGCCCCCTCATCATTCAAAAGTGTCTGTGCTATCTCGGCATTTAATTCATTATCCTCGGCAAGCAACAGATTTAGTCCCTTGATATTACATTCCGAAATTGAAAGTTCATCCTGATTATTCACTGGTGCAGGTGCGATTTCAAACGGTATTTCTATCACAAATTTAGAACCGACACCCTCTTTACTCGTCACTGAGATACTTCCTCCCATCTTGTCTATCAGCTTTTTCACTATCGACATTCCGAGTCCCGTTCCCTGATAGATACTTCTCGCATCCTTTTTCTCCTGAGCGAAAGGTTCAAATATACGCTCCAGAAACTCCTGACTCATTCCTACCCCGGTGTCCGAGATTATCCAGCGGTAAGTACAGATACCGTCTTTCTCGCCTGCATCCTCTACAACAGTATTTATCTTTCCGCCCGGGCGGTTATATTTGATACAGTTTCCATAAACATTGAGAAAAATCTGTCTTAAATGAAGCGGACTTCCATATATGTATGGATATGGTATTTCTGACTTGCCACTCTCATATTCCCAGCGAATTCCTGTATCCACGGCTCTGTCTACGACGATAAGCACAATGTTTTTTGTCATATCTACAAGACTTATAGGCTCATGTGCAAGCTCTATCGTTCCATCCTCCAGTTTGCTCATTTGCAAAACATCATTTATCAATGAGAGAAGATGGTTCGCGGAAACAGCCATTTTTTCGTGATTTGCCTTGATAAGCTCCATATCATCAAAATGTGCCCTGTCAACTTCCAGAAGACCGATTATTCCATTAAGCGGTGTGCGTATGTCATGGCTCATGCGACGGAGAAACTCCGTTTTTGAACGGTTCGCTATCTCAGCAGTTCTCAATGCTTTTTCCAACTGTTTCTGACGCTTCATTTCTTCCTCAAGAATATTGTCAATAGGTCTGTAACCTACAATAACCTTAAAACTTTTTTCATCTGAATAAAGGCGGACAACCGTGGCTTCAAAATGTTCCATTCCTGCAGAATTAGGCTTTGTCCTATGGCGGTACACAAAACTCTCCTCATGTTTCAAACGCTCCATAAGATTATTTGCGTTAAATACATCAAGATAATCAGTTGCAGTCTCCTTAATGATTATGTTTTCATAGGCATAACTAATCCATTCGGAATAACTGTTTTTATTATGAAGTTTACTATATCCATTTGCGCTGTGCGAAAACTTTTTCTGCTTTATCGGTTCAAGATAATCATTCATTAAATCGCAATAATAAGCCGCCGTATAATTGATACAAAGAGCATTAAACATCTGCTTCTCTTTTTCAACATCATTCAAAATATTTTGAAAACTCTGCGTTTCTCTATCAGCTTCATTCAAATTACTTTCTAAACTCTCCAATTCTCTATCAGTTTCATTCAAATTACTTTCTAAATTCTCCGGTTCTCTATCAGCTTCATTCAAATTACTTTCTAAACTCTCCGGTTCTCTATCAGCTTCATTCAAATTACTTTCTAAACTCTCCGGTTCTTTACCTGCTTTAACAAAAGTATTTACCTCATTATTTTTATCATACATCTATTTTCTCCCTGTCTTACTTCTATATGAACTTACCTGTCAAAGATAATTTTAGCTTCTAAGAGACACTTATTCCTAACAAAACATCTCCAATTTATCTTTTGAAACAACCTATAATATATTTTAAATTATACAATTAAGTATTTCAAGGAGTTTAGGAGATACTTTGTTTTTTGTACTGAACTGTTCCATTTCCTGACCTTACATCTCCTCAGGATATTTGAAATTTCTGACACCCGTCATCATATCCATAACATCCCATGTATAATCAAGATACATACATTCAGGTTCACCATTTATTGCCCTCTCCATATCCTCAAGTTCATATAGAAGTGCATCCGCATTTTCACCTGCTGTTACCTTTTCTGTTTCGCCTGACTCGACATAGTGTATCTCTGCCTCCCACGCTCTCGGATATTCCATTATCTCTATATATCCTTTCTCGCACGAAATCATTCCTCTTTTAGGCTGTTTTGAATGAAGTGAGAGCATGACTGATGCCATCTGACCTTCATCATTCATAAGCAATATTCCTACCTGTTCATCAACACCTGTCGGTGCACTTTTTGTCTGTGACGCACATTTACTTGGACATGACTCCATAAACCAGCGTATAAATGAAAGGGCATACACACCAATATCAAGCATCGCTCCCCCTGCAAGTTTTGGATTAAAGAAGCGGTTGTTCATATCATACTCCTTAAAACTTCCAAAATTCATTGTGATAAGATTTACTTTTCCGAGAGCTCCAGAGTCAAGTATCTCTTTTAATTTTTTGTAAATCGGCATATGGTATATAGTCATTGCCTCTGCAACGACAACTCCCCTTTGTTCTGCCAAATTAATTACCCGGCTTAATTCACCTGTATTTAATGTTATGGATTTTTCCACAAGTATGTGCTTTCCATTATTTATTGCCTTTATCATAAATTCATAATGAGTGTTGTGCGGAGTTGTGATATATATTACATCCACATCCGGGTCTGCAAACATATCATTGAAATCATCGTACACTTTTTCAATTCCATATTTCTTTGCAAACTCAACCGCCTTTTTATATGTCCTATTTCCAACGGCATATATATTTTTTCCATTCTTTTTAAGCGCAGCCGCCATCTCATTGGCTATCACACCTGTGCCAAGTACAGCCCAACGGATTTCTGACATGATATTTCACTCCTTTTCATCTCAATAAGAATATTGTATTACATTGTTAAAACAATAGCAATATCAATCTGAATTTCATAAAATTTGTAATCAAAGCCACATGTTCCAGTCCATTTTATTGATAAAAAGTACCTCCAAAAAATCTCCACAACAAAAAATCCGGCATGTCAAAACAATGCCGGAATATACACACCTATCCATATTTTTTATAACCATTCAAGCCTTGTGACATAAGCCACGCTTTCTTTTACGAAAATGGGCACCTGAAACCGAACTTCATGCCCTGCACCTAGGTGCAAAGTTTTTGGCAGATATAAGTGAAACATTATAAACCATCCTGAAATGAAACCATAGACAATAATTCATAACACAATAACAAAATAAGCCATAACTTTAACAATAAACAATGCTCTGTTAACACCTACTCTAATATTGTAATATTGTTAAGCTTCATCATAATCTGCCCGGAAAATTTTTAAAAATTTTTAATTTTTATACATCCACTTCAAACTCAAATGTCTGGTTGTACTTATCAAGCGCTATCTGCATAGCCGCTATCTCAGCATCTATGCGCTCGTATTCACTCTTTACAAGTTCCAAATCATAATTTATGTACTGGTACTCGGGAGCGGTCTTTCTCGGATTGTATGCACCTGAATTGATTCTGGTCTTTGA
>JBNMLR010000015.1:0-16878 GCA_050874945.1 Butyribacter sp.
ATTTATTATAATTTATTTTATGAAAAATCTCTTTCATATGTGTATGGTTATAAAAATAAAAAGACCCCAAAAGCCGTTATTTTATAAAGACTTTTGAGGTTCTTTTGTTTTTATTGCAACTGACCTGTCCGCAAGGGTCAAAAGCAGATAGCAATGTATGTAAACATACAAATTGCTATCTGGTGGCTTGACCCGCCAAACACCGACAATAAGATTGGAGTTGTTTGTAGGATTGCGAAAATTGCATAGCAATGAAGCAATCCGTGGCATCAGTCGATTTCAAACTTCTGAACAAGTTCATTCAATGTGACTGCCTGTGCTGCAAGCTCCTCACTTGTCGCAGATGTTTCCTCTGCCATAGCTGAATTATCCTGAACGATTTCTGACATATCCTGTATGCTGTCACGAATCTGGTCGATGCCCTCCATCTGTTTATCAGCAGCCTTTGCCGTATCCTGAATCATTCCGTTTGCAACACGGACACGGTCAACCGCTTCATCAAGTGATGCGATAACATCATTTACGATGGTATTTCCGCTCTCAATTTCTTCGAGAGATACCTTGATAAGCTCTCGTGTCGTATTAACGGCGTCGGCACTCTCATTTGCAAGACCGCCAATCTCACTTGCCACGACAGCAAAGCCTTTTCCAGCCTCACCTGCTCGTGCAGCTTCGATAGAAGCATTGAGGGATAACAGATTTGTCTGGCTCGCAATATCCTCGATTGCTTTGATTACACCGACAACCTGCTGTGAAGATTCCTGAATCTTATCCATCGCTTCACGCATCTTTGCCATCTGTTCCTTACTGCTCTCCATAACATCTGCAACTTCATTTGTATATTCAGCAGATTTTTCAGAATTATTTCTGTTTTCCCTTACTTTGTCTGCGACTGTTACCGCAGTTTCAAGAAGTGCATCTATTGATGTAGCCTGCGTTGTTGTATTTTCAGCCATTCCCTGTGCGGCTTCTGCAAGGTCATCACTTCCGACAGATACCTGCTTTGCACCCTCCATGATACTTGTCATAACTTCTGTCATGGATGCAGATATATTGTTCAAGGCATCCTTAACTTTCTGAAACTCACCTACATAGGCATATTTCAGATTTATTGCAAGTTTTCCGTCAGCCATATCAGCAAGAACATCTGAAATTTCATCAATATAATCTATGTATTCTTTAAGGCGGGTCACTGTTTTCTCAATGGATCTTCCAAGTTCTCCAACCTCATCGTCACTCTGATCATCAATCGTAACATCAAGATTACCGTTTGCAAGTTCCATTGCTGCACCGTTCAGCTTTATCAAAGGACTCACTATCCTGCCTGACAGTTTACCTATAAGAATTAAAACAAATACTATTCCTGCAATAATGACAACGAGAAGAAGCACAACTGCCGTCACCAATGTAGAATAATACTGCCCTCTTGGAATACAACTAAGAGCCGTAAGTCCCGTATCACCTATCGGTGCGATATATCCATATTTAGTATTGCCGTTTACTTTATATTTCAGATGTTTTGATGTCTGACCGTCCAAAGCATCTTTTACGCTGTCTGAAATGCTCATATCCTGAATTTTTGTGTTTATCAGTGAAGATGTAGGATGATAAACGAAAGTTCCGTCACTTACAAGCAGCATTGAATATCCGTTAGCACCGATAGTATAATCTTTCATCATTTTAGTTATCGTATCCACAACAACATCAATTCCGACAACTCCGACAACATTTTTATTATTATCATAAACAGGTGTTGCCGCACTTACTATCGTATTTCCCTTGCTTGCAGATGTATAAGGTTTTGTCAGCATTGTTTTCTTTTCCGTAACGCATTCGTACCATGCACGCGTTTTAACATCATAATCATCACCTGAAATAGTGCCGCTTGATGTAATTGAAGCATTGCTGTCAAGGTCAGCAATAAACACACCCTGAATATTGTCCGCATCAAGTTCTGCTGAGCCTGACATCTTGTTGAGTACCGAACCGTACAACGAATTTTCAGTCATACGCTCGCCCTCTTTTGTAGTTACCAAAAGTTTCTGCACATCACTGTCAATCGCAAGCTGCTCAACCATACGCTCAAATGGTGAAAAATATTTTTCTACCTGAAGTGAAACCGCTTCTGAGTCTTGCTGCAACTCAGTATTATTTGCCTTTATCAGAAGATTGTAAACTATCATGACAACAACTATGGTTATCACAGCCATAACGGCTATGATAGAAAGACCAATCTTGCTCTGAATCTGATATTTTATGCCACTTTTGTTTTTCGACTGCTTATCAGCAGTTTTCCTTTTGTTTAATCTCGTGTCCTCTTGCATTTTTGCTTCCTCCGCTTTGTATTAATTTAGATGTTGTGCATATTTCTCCCTGTCAGGGAGCATTATTAATATAAACTGTTGAAATTTATTATACCACTTTTATTTTAATCGTACAAACCCCCCGAAAACTTTATATTTTCAGGGGGCGTATAAAATAATATTATTTTACTACTACTTTAATCTCTTTTGCACATCCATTTCTGGCATACACATAAACTGAGCATTTACCTTTCTTCACTGCCGTAATCTTTCCTGTCTTTGATACCTTTGCTATCTTTGTATCTGAGGACATATAACGCAGTTCGCTTGTATGTTTGTCTGACAGCAGTTTCTTTTTCTTATTTGCGACTACCACTTTTCCTTTTATAACAACCGTTTTGCCTGTCTTAAGAGTATAACTGCTCTTTTTAAGACTTATTTTGCTTACATTTGTGAAAGCTTTGTTTGTCATACCTGCAATATGTATGATTATCGTTTGTCCTATTGAAACTTTCTTTCCATTTACTTTCTTGTATGCCTCTACATATATCTTATAATTTTTAGCAGTATCTATTTTCTTTTTATTGATGCTGCTCAATGTAGCTTTTGTCTTTTTCCTGTTTTTTATTTCCTTAAACAGCTTTTTGTTAAAGTTCGAGCCACAATATTTTATATAGACTTTATATCCATCGGCTCCACTTAAGTATCCCCATGTTACCGTAATGTCCTTCAAACTCTGTTTTGCTTTTAACTTTGAACTGAGTTTTACGGAATTTTTCCTCTTCTCAACGTTCGATATAGTAAATTTCGTAGTCGATGCAGCTTTCTTTACATCAGCATAAACTATTGCATATGTTGAAAATCTGTCAGTTTCAAACGATAATATATCTCCCGACTGTTTTGTATCGATTACGCTCACATCATCTCCATGAACTCTTACTACATAATAAGACCTTTCATATCCGCTGCCGACAGCTTTTATCAGCTTGTCTGTACTGACTGATACCGTAATATTCTTATTAAGAGTATCCAGCTTTGAAGTCGTTATCTGCTCTGAACCATCGGTGTTTTTTGTCTTTACACGCTTATACATGGACAGGTCCATATACTGAACTCCTGTTTTTGAAGCCTTTTTATTTTTCTTAATCTCATTTATCTTTTCCTGTATCTTTGTCTTTTCAGCACTATTTATGCCATTGTTCAGATTTTGCACCTCAAGATAAAGCATGATGTCTGATATTATGGAACTGTCATTGTAATCTTTTAATTCACTGTCTGACAACATTCCTTTTGCCATATCAATGTCAATACCGTCTATTTTTACATCAGGTGCATTATCAGCTCTGCTCACGGAAGTATATATTCCATTGTCTGTCTGACTGCCGTCATCAAGTTTCGTAAGTTTTGCAAGTTTCGTAGTCTTAGCGGCAGGATATTCCTTTCCGTCATAAGTAAGCTGTGCTTTGTATGTTATACTTCCCTCCGAAGTCGGTGTGGCTTCATTTATAACAGATGTAACATCTGCATTTCCTGCATCCAATATATGAGCCGCACTTCTCTTACATATAAGTTTAGCATCTGCCTTATATCCGCTTACGATGCCATTTTCATCCGTGACGGCTTTCCAGATAAATTTGGAATTTGTATCATTTGCATCAAAATCATGTCCAAGTGCAGCTATTTCCTGTTTTTCTGCAAATCCACAGGTCTTACAGGTATGTTTATGAATACCTGTACCGTCACAGGTTGCTTCTTTAATAATCTCCCATCCTTCAGGATTTTCTTTTGTAGCACCAAAATCATGTTTATGATTTTCCAGCAGTTTTACTTCTACCGCAAGCCAGTCACTCGCCGGTATGATTCCGTCTGTATTCTTTTTCTGTCTTACATATATCTTTTTGCCACCCTTTGCTGCCGGTATAAAACTTGTACTCTGACTGTCATTGCTTATGGTAGCATCCGTGCCGTATTGCGGAACAGTATTGCCGTCAGCAGGCACATAAACTTCATATGTATTACCGTTGATTATCACATTTCCTGTCGCATAATCAAGACTGATACCATCATCAATATTATTTAAAACATCAGCAAGTACCGGTGTAACAGGCTTTGTAGCAGTTATATCAGACCTCCTTGACGCTGACGGCATAAGTGTATCACTTCCCGGCTTTCTTACAAGCACTTCATATTTTGTGACCGGTCTGATATTCTTATCATTCTCATTTGCCGCATTATATGCTCTGTTTAATATAAGTTCACCGTCTGATACGGCTTTCTTTCCGTTGTCCGCCCACTGTTTTTCCGAAACTCCTGTTTCTGTTGTTCCTGCAGGAACTACTATATACTCATAACCTGCTTTTGCATTTACCCATACACCGGAAGATGTGTTTTTAGAACTGTCAACCATACCGGTTACTACATCGTCTTTCGGAGCTTCCTGCGAACTCTTTGTAGTCACATCTGTAGAAGCATACTCAGACGCAAGTTTCTCTCCCGATTCATCTGATGTTTTTCTGACTAAAATCCTGTATTTTGTATTTTCAGCTAATTTATCTGACACTAAACGCCCATTTCCGTCCTTTTTAAATGCTGTCATAAACTGTAATGACTCTCCGTCAGAAGAAACGGCTTTTGTCATATTATTTCTGGCTGCATATTTCCATGCCAAATCTATATCATTGTCCGTAAAGTCACCTGCTGCCACGATATATTCCAATCCCTGATGTGTATCATCAGTCGTTATCATTGACTCTGTGACATTTTCACCCGACAAAGTTTTGACAGCGGCAGGAGCTTCTGCTCTCGATGGGATTGTGATAACTGCCGTATCCGAAGGCTGTATCACTGTTGTTCCATTAGAATTTCCCCTCAGTCTTATCTCATATATCTCTCCCGGTTTAATATCAGCAGGTTCCGTATCAGATGAATAATGTTCATCCGTCTCCCCCTGTTTTTTTATCTCGTATCTGTCTGATGTAAGTTTGATAGTTTCATTACGATAACTAATCTCATAACCCTCTTTTTCACTCGGCTTCTTTGTCAAAGTATTAACCAACATCGTATCAGAAAGCGTCGCACCTACACCATCAGCAGCTTTATATCTCACATCGATTACATAAAAAGTAGCAGGAGAGAGTTTTTCAAAGGTAATCTTAGAACCACTGCTCCATGAGTCTGCTGCCGCTTCTTCATTTAAGCCATGAAGCGAATACTCGCATGACAGGTCATTATTATCAAATGTTATTGACTCTGATGTATTTACTAATGAAGATATGGAAAAATCAGGACTGTTCTTAATATTTAAAGTCAATATCATATAATAATCTTCATAATTATCTGTTGCCTCAACCGGAATTTTAACTTTTATAACTCCTGACTGCTTTTTACATTCCTCCGCAACACGATTTGTCTGCAAAGACAATGTAGATGTACCGTCACCATTATCCGTAATACTGTAAGAAGCTTTTGCAGACTCATCTATGATACCAGAAAATGCTGCATTTTCTGCCAAAACTTCAAGGCTCTTTGATGTGTCATATCCTGTTGCAGACTCGGCATCAGGAGACGGAATAGTAAGATTTACATTACCTCCTGCATTCGATATTGTCTTTGCCTGCTCTATCTGAACATCAGCTTTTACTTTCTTTCTGACAGTCAGCTTTAAATTGTCATTGAATATATTGTACCCGCTTATCTGTTTGCTTTTAAGCTGTCCATTTATATCTATTGTAACAGGAACATCATACACACCGCTCTTTTTCGGTGTCACCGTCAATGTAAGCTGCTTTTTATCAGCATTATATTCATCACTGACCTCTAAATACTCATCGTCTATATTAACATCAAATTCAGGCTCCTCCATCAGACTTAACATTCCACTAAAATCTGCCGTAAACTCTACAGAACCTGAGTTAAAATCCTGAGTTTTCTCTGTTTCCTTAAATTTAAGGACAGCATTTTCTCCCCTTACATAGCATGACGGATTAACGGTATTAACATACTTATCTGCATTTACTCCGTCTGCATCCTGCCCGTCTTCATTTTCCCCGTCTGTATTTTCTCCGTCTTCGTCATCAAAATAATATACTGTAACCTTTCTCTGTACGGTTCCTCCAAGCGTACTGCTGTCCGAATCAATCTCCGGATTTCCAAGTATATACAAATTATTCAAACTTGAACAGCCTGAAAATGCTGCCTTATCTATGGCAGCTACATCTTCAGGTATAAAAATATCCGTAAGACTGCTGCAATTTGAAAACGCTCCAGAACCTATACTTGTAAGACTGTCAGGTAAAGTTATCTGTGCAAGTTTGCTGCAGCCGTTAAATGCGTTAGACTCTATACTTGTCAATTCGTCAGGCATAACTATATTTGCCAGATTGCTGCAGCCTGAAAATGTATCAGAAGATATACTCGTAATATTATCAGGCAAAGTTATCTCTGTCAGACTTCCACAGCCTGAAAACGCTCCAGAATCAATATTTTTCAAATTCTCCGGAAGTTCAATCCCCGTCAGACTGTTGCAATCTTCAAACGCTTTATAATTTATACCTGTCAGACCCTCAGGTAAAGTTATACTGTTAAGACTGCTGCAGCCTGAAAATGCCCTGTTTCCTATAGTCTTTATACTATCTGAAAGTTCAATTCCGGCAAGTTTGCTGCAGCCTGAAAATGTCATAAAGTCTATTATCGTCAACTGTGCTGATAATTCAACCGTAGTCAGATTTGTGCAGCCCTCAAACACTCCATATCCCATATAGGTTATATTTTCCGGAATGTTAATCTCTGTCAGACTGCTGCAGCCTGAAAATGCTCCATCTCCTATACTCTTTATACTCTCTTTATCATCCAAAAAGTCAATCTCCGTCAGATTACTGCAGCCTGAAAATTTGCGTGCACCAATCTTTGCAGGTTCACAATTTATCTCAACAGATGTTATTTCACTACTGTTGCTTATCCATTCAGCACTGTCACTTTCAAGCACTTCCTTTTTATCTATAGTCAATTCTCCGTCTGTCAAACTCCAGCCGTCACCGCTTTGATTACTGTTTTTAGTCTGACTGTTCCAATATTCAAACAGATTTTCCAGTCTTATGGTGTCAACCTGCGCCTGTTCTTCACCTGAAAGTTCATCATACTCATCTGAGATTTTCTGTACTTCGTCATATATCTCTTTCTGTTCCTGAGTAAATTCTCCACTCTTGGCAGAAACTCCATCTGCCATAGAAATAAATTCACTTACTTCCGGCAGTGCATTAATGCGTTCCTGCAGCTTATCAAGCTTGCTCTGCTGTTTCAAATCTTCCGATACATATGAGGTACTTTCCTGCCCTTTAGTATCTGATGACTCTGTACCGCCATCCTTTACAGTATCTTCAACGCCGTATGAGCCGGCTGCAAACGCAGTCATATTGACATTTGTTACGGCAAGTGAAGATGTAAGGATTACCGCCAGACTTTTTGCCATTCGTTTTCTAAAAAAATTCTTTCGCATCCTAAAACATCCTTTCATTACTTTTTGAATATTACTCGTTACACTATTTATAAACAGTATATCATACCCTTTTTTAAAATACACTTATATTATCCAAAATTATGAAATACTTCCATTTATAGTCTTAATTGTAATAGATTCTTTATGTTTAATAATAGAATATGTCTAAAAATGAGTGTAGCAATCTGTAAATACTATTGCAAATATGAACTTTTTGTAAAAAACATTGAATTTTTCTTCATATTTCGTTAAAAAATTGTTGCTATTTTCCAAAGTTATGCTACAATAATGCTTGTAGTTTACTAACATTTATAGCTGTTTTGAATATTCCTGTGGAGAGGGTGTGCAGCTTTCAGCTTATACATTGTTTATTATTTGTTCCCACCTATTTATAAAGAGCCAGCCGTTTCGTTCGATAGAAACGGCTGGTTTTTTCTTGCCATTTTTTTACATTTCTGATACAATAATGACAATCTATGTAACCAACGGCGATTACGGAATATTCTGTAACCGCCTTTTTGTTTATCACACATTATTTTTTTAGAAAGAGGTGTTATATGAATAGTTTTATAAGTTCACTCACTACAACACTTGATAAAATCGATACTTTCGTATGGGGTCCCGTAATGCTCGTACTTCTTGTCGGAACAGGTATTTTTCTGACCATCAGGACAAAAGCTCTCTGCTGGCGTAACCTGCCTTATGCATTAAAAAGCGTGCTAAGCAAAGAAGCAAGACAGAAAAAAGGTGATGGTGATGTTTCCCCATTCTCAGCACTCACGACCGCACTCGCCGCAACCATCGGAACCGGAAATATCGTCGGTGTCGCTACTGCCATGGTTTCGGGCGGTCCCGGAGCTTTAGTATGGATGTGGCTTT
Source organism: Butyribacter sp. (assembly GCA_050874945.1). Classification (GTDB taxonomy): domain Bacteria; phylum Bacillota; class Clostridia; order Lachnospirales; family Lachnospiraceae; genus Butyribacter. The sequence goes on from JBNMLR010000015.1 coordinate 8,677, forward strand.
CTGCCGCTTTCGGTATGACATCAAAATTCAGCGAGTGTATGCTCGCCATCAAATACCGTGAGGTAAACGAAAAAGGTGAAATGTCAGGCGGTCCGATGTACACGATGAAAAAAGCCTTTAAACATAAAAAAGCCGGTGCCGTACTCGGCTGGCTGTTTGCTCTTTTTGCCGTTGTCGCATCGTTCGGAATAGGAAATCTGACGCAGGCAAATTCAATCTCAACCGCATTAAACTCTACATTTAATGTTCCTGTGACTGTTACAGGTATTATAATAACTATTCTCGCACTTATAATAATCATAGGCGGTATCAAAAATATCTCAAAAGTTTCGCAGGTAGTCGTTCCGCTTATGGCTGTATTTTACATTATCGCAGGTCTTATCGTTATCTTTGGAAACATCGGCAATATCCCGTCAGGTGTCGCAATGATTTTTAAGATGGCATTCTCCGTCAAAGCCGTAGGCGGCGGACTGTGCGGCGGTATCGTTGCAAGCATGATGCAGGCAATGCGTTTCGGTGTCGCAAGAGGTGTATTTTCAAATGAAGCAGGAATGGGTTCTGCCGCCATAACTGCTGCCGCAGCCACAACAGATGACCCGGTGCGTCAGGGTTACATAAACATGACAGGTACATTCTGGGACACGATAGTTGTCTGCACCATCACAGGACTTTGCATTGCAAGTTCGGGTGTTCTCGGTTCAAAAGATGTTGTCAATTCAGGACAGTACACTTATACAAAAGAAGCTGACACCATCTCTGTAGCGACAAGAAGCGGAGATAATATAATAACAGATAACTACATTATCAAAAAAGTAACATCAGATAATAATGGCACAAAACTCGTACTCTCCAAAAATGATAAAGACATATCATTAGAAAACAAAAAATCCACACTCACTTCTGACAACATAAGTGCAGATACTCTCGCAGGAACATGGACTGACGCATCAGACAATGAGTATGTATTTGGGAAAGACGGTTCTTATAAATACAAGGAACTTACCGTAGGTTCAGCACTCACGATAAAAGCATTTAAGACCGTTCTCGGAGATGCAGGCGGCTGGCTCGTGTGTATAGGAATAGCACTCTTTGCATTCTCGACAATACTCGGCTGGGAGTACCACGGTGAAAAAGCATTTGAATACATACTCGGAACTCACCGGTACAATATGGTCTACCGCATAATCTTCTCGCTTATCGCATATGTCGGAGCAACGACAACACTTGAAATCGCATGGACATTCTCAGATATAGCTAACGCACTGATGGCAATACCTAATCTTATCTGCCTGCTTGTCTTGAGCGGAACGGTAGCTAAGGAAATGAACAGATTTCAGGAGGTGCTTAAGAGGGAAAGAAAAAGATAAATATTGGCTAACGGACGCTTTAAATAAGGCTTATTATTCTGCATCAGGGACGCTTTCGCTCGGAGAACTGAGTAGCGGTACATAAGCGGGCACAATACGCCCGCTAAGTACCGACACAGTTCTAACGCCCTTCTGCCTGAATAATAAGCCATATTTAAAGCTGGTTTTTGTTTAATTTTCAATTCAAAAAATACCATTTATATTTTATCTTGCTTCCACACCACCACCCCAAAGAGCCTTTCCTCCGGTATGGCCTACCTTTTTATGAATTTTTTCGTCAACTAACTGCATTATACCCTCTTTCTCGTTATGATGCCATGTCAATCCACTTATCTTTGGAATACCTGCTTCTATCTGTTTTAATTGTTCTTTTGTAAATTTCTTCTTTAACCATGGTTTTATTTTTATCTGTTTTTTCAACTGTCTGGTACACTCTTTAAACTGAAAATGGTTTGTCTCCTTTAATAGCTTGTTAGGAAGTTTGCACTGAAAACTGCATACTCCCTTAAAATCCGGGAAAACACCTCTTATCTTTCTGCCATTCTTGTAAATCAGCTTTCTTCTATAAAATTTCACTTTAGTCCCATCATAATACTGCCCCAAGAAATTCTGATTTATCGTTTTTACTTCTTCAAATTCAAAAAATTTTAACTTCTTTTTCTCGGCAACTAAATTTCCCAGCTTTGTATCTTTTAGTTTATCTAATAAACTTCTGCTTTCTTTTGTTATGTCACCTGCTTTGTTTACCGTTTTTGCGGTAGCTGTCACTTTATCTGCTGCCTTTACAACCGCACCTGCATTGTCTGTTATATCCGCTGCTTTTCCTGTCTGTTTTAGGTATTTTAAATACTTTACGGCTCCGATTATCGGTACTACGGCAATCGTATCAACGGCGATTTTGGCAACCCAGTTATCTTCTTCTCCTATATGCTGTATATCATGCGTCAAATCCCGTACATCCTGTGCAGCATCCAATCCTGCAAGAGCCAATGCACCATCACCCGCACAGGATAAAACGGTTACATCGTCTTTTGAGTAATCCCCTAATAATATTTTTCCACCGCTTTTTTTAACATAAGCTATTCCGCCATCTCTTTTTACTTCTTCTACATCTTTTTGAAAAAATCCCACTACAGAGTCTTTAAAATCAATCATCTTGTTTTTAAGCCACAACAATTTACTGCTTTTTGACTCAATATCCTTATATAATACATCAAAATTATCACATGGATAAATTTTTCTTGCCTTGTCTAACTCGTTTAATGCTTCATCATATTTTTCTTTTTCTGATAACTCTTTAACCTTTTGAGCAGTACCGAAAAATAGAATGTTTTCCGCATCTGCCAACGCACTTATTAAATGTTTTTCATTTGGATATGTACCTGATACTTCTCTCAGACACGAAACCGCATCTATATAATTTTGTTTTTTAATAGCTTCATCTGCTTTAGCAATATAACTCTCGACAGCCTGATATTGTGTATATTCCTGTTCCAAACTCTGTGAGCGTTCATTATATTTCTGCTCATTCAGGCACTTATAACATTTATTCATCAACGCAATCGCATTTTTATATTCATCATCAGAATTAGGACACTCTACTGATGTAAACAATTCTGTTTCACAATCATCTGCTAAATCCTGAACCAAATCATACTGAACAAATTTCTTATCAACTTTTTTTAATTCAATGACAGCATCTAAATACTGCTCCTTTTTAAATTTCTTTTCAGCAATATCTAAACAGTTCCAGCCTTTATAATTTATCTCTATTTCATTCAATACTGTTTTTGATTTGTCTGAAACTTTCTTATCAGCAATGCTCTCCATTGCCTTTAATTTTGATTTTATATTTTCAAACTTTTGTTTTTCACTTTTTCCGTTATCGTCTCCGCTTTCTTCCATATATTTATAACGAAGTTTGTCTATATGTTTATTAAATTTATTGCTGTCAATAAATCCTCTATATATCTGTGCATTATAGCAGCCTACAGCCAATCGTTCCTGACCGTTATCAAGCATTGTATTTATAATAAAACCGGAAAAAATCGTATATAACAACGCACAAACAACCACTATCTTAACAAAAGAACGCAGTGTGCTCTTTTTCTTCTTTTTTCTCTTGCCACCCTCATCTTCTTCCTGTTGTTCCGGAAGTTCATTTTTCTCAATTTGTCCATCTTTATTTTTCTTCATAGTCTCTCACCTGTCCCTCATCCTTATTATCAACTGCTCTTTTATCTTATTTTATCAAGTCGATTTGACATTCACAACTGCAACCATTCAACAAATCATGACCATAGCTGTTACATATGAAGCAAAACACCTACTTTACAGATAAAATAGGTGTCTTGTTTCATAGTTCATATTTTTACGATTTCTACTTATACGATGTAAATCCCAATGCCTGTAAACCATTTTCTATGCCACATTCTTTAATCATTGAGTCCCACTTTAGCAAACCATATTGCAATAAGGTATTAGCGAGGTCATTTCCAGAGGTATATATACAGCCAAAATCAATAATCGTATCTTTACTAATCTTATTTACATATACACTTGCCTGCCCAAAATCCACTATTGTACTATTGTTATCAGTTGTTATTATAAAAGTCATATTTCCTGTTGCTATTGACTTTCTTTCAATTTCCAAATTTAACAAGGTGTCACCTGTTGTTGTCATGAAAAATGTTGAAAGTACCAGCTTGTTGTCATTTGGATAATACTTTAATCTGTCATAAATCGAACTCTCACCTGTTGTAAGTTTATATACATAATAATATGGCTTTTTGTTACTATCTGTATCATACTCTCCATTTCTTTTAATATAACCGGTAAGTTTATCATATGTATCTAATGGTGTATCTGTCGGTGTCACTGTCGGTTCTATTGTCGGCGTTACCGTTGGCTCTATTGTCGGTGTTGCCGTTGGTTCTATCGTTGGTGTTGCCGTCGGTTTTATTGTCGGTGTTGCCGTTGGCTCTACCGTTGGTGCAATTGTTGCTGTCGGTTTTATTGTCGGTGGTGTCTGACTTTCTTCTACTCCCGGTGTCGGTGTCGGCGATGGTTTTATTGTCGGTTCAGGTGTTGATGTTACCTCCGTTTTTGCCGTATTCTTTTTTAATACCGTAACCTTACAATAATATTTCTTTTTCTGAACCTTTGCCGTTATCTTAGCGGTTCCCTTTTTTAAAGCGACAACCTTTCCTTTTGAACTTACCATGGCAACATTCTCATTACTGCTCTTCCATATTACTTTCTTTTTTGTTCCCGTAACTTTCAACTGTGCCTTTTTTCCCACTGTTAAAGTCAATTTACTTTTATTTAACTTAACCTTTGTCTTTGCACTGCTTAAATTTGTCGGCGATAACATGAGCATAATTGCTAAAATAAACATTACCGAAAATATCTTTTTTATATTTTTTCTTACCATAATAACCCTCCATTCTTATAAACACTCTCAATTTCATACTGTCTGATGCCCGAAATATAGCACCTGCATTTAAACCTTTTCACTGTCTTTATTTTTTATCCTCCCATCTTTTTCCTCATGCTCCGGAGCAGATACTTTATATCCATATGACTCAAGCAGTCTGATAATATCAAATGTTATATTAATATTAATATTTATATTTTCATTTTCGCTTTCATTGCGTGAAATTATGTGATACATATCCTCCACCGATACACCTATAACCTCTGCCAGCCTGTATATATTGTCCCTGTCCGGAATTCCGCCATCAGTTTCCCATTTTGCTATTGCCGACTTCGACACATTTATCTGATTTGCCAAATCCTCCTGTGTGAGGTGCAAATACTTTCGTCTCTTTGCAATAACTTCTCCTAAGCTAATGTTCATCCCATCTTTTAATCACTCCTAACATATTAATGATACAAATCCATTGTTTGCATTTCAAATTACTTTTTGATTACGCTGCGTAAACATATAATTATAATTACAGGTAAAACTATACACTCTTTAAACTAAAAAAAGTCTCACTACGGTAGTGAGATTTTTTCTGTTCATTCGCAAACCCGACATTAACTGTCTGGATATGCATCTATTATTAACTTTTAACATTAAAATGCTTATTCGCTTGAGAGTTTTTCAAACCCCTGCATTTCCAGCATATCATCAATATCAAGCAGATTATATTTTCTGTTGTTTATCGCAACTATTATACACGCATCTCTTTTGTCCTTTGCATATAACGGCTTCATATTATACAATTTCAATGCGGTATTTGTCTCATTTAACAAAAACCTCCCGGCTATGCATAAACGGATAATCAAATCTCTGTTATCACATGGTTTTCGCATATTCAGAACTTTATCCCCATAACTGTCCGAAATCCCCGCCATCAGATAAATATCCCTGTAACGGATTTTTTCTTTTCCAAGATTTATGTTTTTCTTATCAATAATATCTTTCATATAATATGTAAATGATTTATCCGTATCTGCAATATATTCCCTATTTTCCTTATAATAATCACTTAACCGGTTTGGGGATAAATTTTTAAGCATTTCGTCAAGTTCATTTGTTGGTTTTTCCCTCATAATATCCCTCTCCTCTCAGGCAAATACTAATTTTATGTAGTTGCGAAACTAATTATAATGTATGTTAATTGTACAAATATAACAAATACTAACGCAGGCACGCTCTCGCTACCTGTCACTCGTAACAGTACTAAGTCAGCAAAATACGCTGCCTAAGTGCTGACGGTGACAGAGTACACTGCTAATACTATTTGTTATATTTGCACAATCTAATCAGGGCTTATGATAGTTTCGCAAATGCCTAAAATACTAATCAGAACATTTCCAGTGCCTTTATAAGCTCGTCATCCGAATATCTTTCATCGGCATCTAAACAGATACACCTCTTTATAATCTCCCACACTTCTCCGTCAGCTTTCTTTTCCTTTGGCAGCTTTCCCGTAAGTAATATATTTAACAGAACCCCGACAGCATAAATATCTGTCTTTTCCGTTGATGCCGTAAAGCCATATCCAAACTGCTCCGGTGCTGCAAAATACAAAGTTCCGAGCAGTCTTGTATCTTCCTTTTCCTCGCCATTGTACCATTTTGCGACATTTACATCCAAAAGAAATACTTCCATATTCTCCGTCAGCATAACATTTGACGGTTTTACATCCCTGTGAATTATAGGACGCTCAAGCGTGTGTAATTGTTTCAATATAATACATAGTTTTCTGATAATATCCACTGCCGCTTTCTGTCCAAAAACATTATCATTATCCTTTAGCAATTCATTTAATGTAACTCCGTCTATGTACTGCTCTATAACGATAAGATTTCTGTCTCCCCTATAAACACCGTATATCTCAGGCATATGTTTTATGCTGTGTTTTTGAAGATATTGATATATACTCTCATCGTATGTACTAAGAATTTTTTTAATATAAATTTTTTCTTCTTCATCTTTTACAATAATAATATCTTCCCTGCCGTCAATGCAGCCGATTTCCTCATAACTCATGATTTCTAACATATCTTCATCCGACACACCCTTGTACGGGTTGCTTAAATCCGACTGGTATTCCTCGTCCGATAAATATACGACACTTCCATCAATCATATTAACATAACCACATTCTGTGCATTGCCATTTTCCACAATCCTCCGTAAATCCCGGCTGTTCATTTAGCATTGACCCGCACTTATCACATATCCATGCAATATCCGTATCCGTTTTCACACGGGGATTTATCAGCATTTCGCCGCACCCTTTACAGACCCAGTACGGCAGATTGTTGTTATAACCTTTTTGTAAAGTAATGTCTGCATCACATCTGGGACAGAACTCATTACCCCGTTTTATTGTATTTAATCTGTTTAATAAAAAATCCAGTAAACCCATATTATTCCTCATTTCTGCACATTTTTTGTGCATAATATGAAATATGATATATTTCACATATAAGATTTGTGTCAAGATACTACTGAATAAGCGACAATGACTTCATCAAAAATATCCATCCCGTAAGCGTAACCGATGAAAATAATGTGGTACTTACCACTATACTTGCCGCAAGTGTATCATCGCCGTCCATATTTTTTGCCATTATGTATGATGTAGGTGTGCATGGCGAGGCAAGCATTATCACTATCGCAATGAGTTTCTGGTCACGGAAACCAAAATATGCTGCGACAGGCAGGAAAATACCTGCAAGCACGACAAGTTTTATAAGTGATGCCACCATAGTCGGTTTAATCTTTGCAAGTGCCTTTCTGCCCTCAAATGTCGCACCGATTGAAATAAGTGCAAGCGGTGAAGCCATAACTGCGAGATTGTTTATCGTCTTATCAATCATTCTCGGAAAACTTATATTGAAAAATGATGCGACAAGTCCGAAGAAAATTCCTATTATGATAGGATTTTTAAGTATATTTATCAGTGCGTGTTTAATCTGGCTGTTATCTCCGAAATTTTCCTTATTGTTGCTTTCTAATGTCAGAATGACAACTGCAAATATATTGTAAAGCGGCACTGAACCGATTATCATAAGCGGTGCCATGCCCGATGTACCATAGATATTCTGAATAAACGCTATGCCTAAAATAGCGGCACTGCTCCTATATGCACCCTGAACAAACGCACCTACCATGCTCTTGTCCCTCATAAGTTTCTTAGCGAGAAACCATACCACAAGAATTGATGTAAGCGTTGCAATAAAACAGAAGCCGACATATTTAAAATCAAAGTTCTTTCCTATATTTGTATCTGCAAGGTCCTGAAATACAAGGCACGGCAGACACGCCTTAAAAACAAATTTATTTGCCACACTTGCAAAATGCTCGTCTATAAGAC